>DATBUF010000295.1:0-8255 GCA_036516435.1 Pontibacter sp. | reverse complement strand
TTGGCAATCTTATCAGTGGGTAGCACGTTGGCAACCTGGCTTACGCCGGCATCAATTACCAGTTGCTGTGCAGCTATATGCAGCGCATTCATATCCTGCGGATGCGTGATCATAGTTCGCATATCGGCCAGCACAGTAAAGCCGGTCTGGGTAAGCGCTATAGATTTTTTCCAGTCGTCTAAGAGGGCGGGCACGCTTTCCCGGTTTTTCCAGAAACCATGTATGGTAAAGTAGATACGGTTTTTAGCTTTATCTACAATAAGATCATAGCACGTGTTACGAGCAACGTACTCGTACGAATTATCAGGAGAGCTATGAAGACTGGTGCTGTACATTTCCTGTATTGTACGGAAAACAGTACAATATTGCTTTGTACTTTATAAAGCATTAGTTAGGTGTTATCTATATCTAAGTACCCGCCGCAGTACCTCAGGATAGTCCGTTATAAGACCATCTACACCATAGGCCAGCACCTGTATTGTAGTAGCAATATCCCTTATAGTCCAGGCAAAGCATCTTGCCTGCTCCTGTCGCAGCAGTTTCATCAGACTATAGTTTACCAGCTGTAGTTTTACCAGCTGTAGTTAATACGGAACAAAGGCAAGCTGCTCCAGACACTCTTCCGGAGGCGTAGCATTCTCGGTGTGTAAACCCGGTTTTATAGTTGGTGACGTTGGTGCAGCAGCTGCAATGGGTATTAGCCTTAATAGGTAAATGCGCCGCTTATGGCGTGAATTACTCCGTTTCTAAGCTCATTATCAGCCTTAGCGATACTTACACCATTTATAAGTGTGCTTTTCTTCCGGCAGATGTTAATGGTCTGGCCATTCAGGGCTTCCAGTTTAGCACCGTCTTTCAGGTCTTTTTCGGTGTACTTCCCTTTTACAATGTAGCCGGCTAATACGCGCCTGACCTGCTCCGAGGGCTGGTTTCTAAGCGCATTCAGGTCTGCCTCGGGTGGGGCAAACAGCGTGTAAGGTGCATCTCCGGAGAGTATAGGCACCAGGCCGGCCGTAGTCAGCAATTCTACCAGAACAGGTCGTTCCTGCACAATATACTCAATCATAGTAGCCCGGGAGGCGTTGGCAGATGCAAGTTCCTGTGCCTGCAAATTTGTACCGGCAAGCAGGAAGGCAAACAGGGTGAATGCTTTCAAAAGATCTGAGGGGCGCATAGGTATATATGTTTGTTTTCATACACATATACGTACAAACCCGCTCAGGGTGAGCGCACTCCGGAAAAACAGTGCAACTATAGCCGTTTAACTGAAGAGTCTCCAGCTGGCAATTTCATTGATAAAATGCGGCCCCGCCTGCGGTACAATGGCCAGGCTGATGATGAACCCATATAAGGCACCATAAAGGTGGGCATCATGGTTGATGTTATCGCCCATACGTTTGCCTGAGAAGTATGAATACATCAGGTACAGAATGCCCAGAATAAAGCCTGGTATGCAGAGTACGGCATACAAACAGATATCCTGCGTTGGATAAAACAGGATGCTGGAAAACACGACTGCTGCCACGCCGCCCGAGGCTCCCAGCGCCCGGTAACCCGGATCATTTCTGTGCTTGAGGTAGGTTGGTATGTCTGAAACTATAATGCCACCCAGGTAGATGAGCAGGAAAATCAGGATACCTGTAGTTTGCCCGAAGCCACCTATAAAAGTGTACTCCACATTATTACCGAAGAAGTAAAGCGTAAACATGTTGAAGAACAGGTGCGAGAAATCGGCGTGCAGAAAGCCTGATGTAATAAAGCGGTACCAGGAATTGTCACGACTAACGGTGTACGGATAAAATATCCATTTCTCCATTAAGTGGTGTTTGCTGAAAGCATACCATGAAATGCCGACAGTAATGATGATCAATATAAGGGTAACGCTCATTTATTAATTTTGAATGAGTGAATGACTTTTGAATGACTGATTAGTGAAGGAGATTTACCTGATTATCATGATTTAAATCTTAATAATCAAATAATTTGCTTTAATCACAGGTCCAATAATTCAACCATCAACAATTTAACAATTAACTATCCCGCTCCATTAGTTGCAGGGCCAGGCCGCGCAGGGTGGCTTTACGCTCTTCGGGCAGGGCAATGGCATCCAGGTGGCGCAGGGCTTCTTTAAAGTACCGGTCTATCTGCTGCTCGGTCTGCTCCCGTATGCTGAGCTCGTCGTACACCTCCGTAATGGCTTTTACCTTGGCTTCGGCGGTATGGTCCTGCGTAATGCTGCGCCAGCTGTTAATAGCCTCCAGCTGCATGCCACTGGCTTGTTCCAGGGCCTTCAGCATCAGGAAGGTCTTTTTATCAGAAAGGATGTCGCCCCCTACCTGTTTGCCGAATTTGTCCTTGTCCCCATACACATCCAGCAGGTCGTCGCGTAGCTGGAAAGCAATACCGATGTTGTTCCCGAACAACCGCAAGTGTTCAGCATCAGCGTCTGGTGCACCCTGCAGTATAGCTCCTAACTCAAGGCTAAACCCAACCAGCACAGCGGTCTTCAGGGTTATCATCCGGATGTACTCTGGTATGCTTACTTCCGTGCGCTGCTCAAAGTTCATGTCCAGTTGCTGCCCTTCACATACTTCGGCTGCTGTTTTACTGAACAACTCCAGCACCCGCGCCAGCTTGTCGGGTTCTACCTGCGTCATCAGCTGGTAGGCCCGCACCAGCATCACGTCGCCGCTGAGTATGGCAATATTGGCATTCCACTTTTCGTGCACGGTTTGCTGCCCACGACGCAGCGGAGCCTTGTCCATAATGTCGTCGTGCATGAGCGTGAAGTTGTGGAAAACTTCTACTCCTGCAGCTGGCAAAAGTGCCTTCTCGATATCATCATCAAACATTTTAGCCGACAAAAGCACCAGCAAAGGCCGGATACGTTTGCCACCCAGCGCCATAATATAGCGGATGGGCTCGTACAGTTCTGCTGGTTGCTCGCCGTAGCGCAGCGTGGACAAAGTATGGTTTAACTTTTGGGACAGGATGTTAATATCCACGAGGTACTTGCTATTTTTTTAGTGTCTCAATCAGTTCCAGATCGATGGTGCGCTCGGCCAGGTTGGCACTTACTACCTCAACTATAACTTCGTCGCCAAACGAAATGATACGCTTGCTCTGGCGGCCTATAATTCTATAGTTGTCGGCATCCAGCTCATAGTAGTCGTCGTTCAAACTCGACAGGCGCACCATGCCTTCGCACTTGTTTTCTTCGATCTCCACAAATATACCCCATTCTGTGACACCAGACACTATACCTTTGTATTGGTTGCCAATCGTATCCTTCATAAACTCCACCTGCTTGTACTTAATGGAGGCACGCTCGGCATCGGCAGCACGTTTTTCCATTTCAGACGAGTGCTGGCACCTTGCTTCATAGTCGTCCTTGTCTGCTGATGCGCCACCATCCAGGTAGTGTTGCAACAGGCGGTGCGCCATCATATCGGGGTAACGGCGAATGGGCGATGTAAAGTGCGAATAATGAGCAAAGGCCAGACCAAAGTGGCCTTCAGGCTCGGTGCTGTACTTGGCCTTTGCCATCGTTCTGATAGCCAGGTTCTGCAGTACGCTTTGCTCCGGTTTACCTTCTGTTTCTTCGGCCAGCGTGTTCAATTCTGCTGAAATGTCGCCTTCAGGATCTACTTTATAGCCAAACTTGCGGGCAAAAATAGAGAAAGTACTCAGTTTATCGGGATCCGGGGCGCCGTGCGTACGGTAAACCATAGTTGGCCGCTTTTTACCCTTACCCAGGTTATACACAAACTCAGCTACCTTTTTATTGGCCAGCAGCATGAACTCCTCTATCAGTTTGTGGGCATCTTTGCGCTCTTTCACATAAATGTAGAGTGGCTTACCGTCATCATCAAGCTTGAATTTAACTTCTATGGTCTCAAAGCTGATGGCTCCATTCTTAAAGCGTTTATCTTTCAGCTTTTTGGCGATGCTGTTCATGATGTTGATCTCTTCTGCAAAGTCGCCTTCGCCGGTTTCGATCCGCTCCTGAGCCTCTTCATAGGTAAATCTTCTATCAGAATAAATGACGGTGCGGCCAAACCATTCGTTGTATACTTTGCCGTTATCATCGAGCTCAAACACCACCGAAAAAGTCAGTTTCTCTTCCTGCGGACGCAACGAACAAAGGCCGTTTGAGAGCCTTTCAGGCAACATCGGCACCGTTCTATCCACAAGGTAAACCGACGTAGCTCTGTGGAAAGCTTCTTTCTCCAGCAGGCTTCGTGTATCTACGTAGTGCGTTACATCGGCAATGTGCACGCCTATTTCCCAGTTGCCGTTCTCCAGCTTCTGAATAGACAAGGCATCGTCAAAGTCCTTGGCATCTGCCGGGTCAATGGTAAAAGTGGTTACGTCCCGGAAATCACGCCGCTTGTTGATCTCTGCCTGTGTGATCTTATCCGATATGCTTTCAGCTTCTTCTTCCACCGACTCCGGAAACTCGAACGGCAAACCAAACTCCGCCATAATGGAGTGTATCTCGGTTTCGTGCTCGCCAGCCGGGCCAAATACACGGGTTACCTCACCGGTTGGGTTCTTGCCGGGTTTATCGGGCCATTCGGTAATTCTGACCAGCACCTTATCGCCGGATTGTGCACCGTTCAGGCCGCGCTCGCCTACAAAAATATCGAAGTATAGTTTCTTATAGTCCGGCACCACAAATCCGAAGTTCTTCGATAGCTCCATCAGGCCTACCAGTTCTTCGCGCTTGCGTTCCAGCACGTCCACTACTATCCCTTCGGCACGCCCGCCCTGGTAAGTAGGTAATACTTTCACCTTCACCAGGTCACCGTCCATGGCATAGTTCAGGTGCTCCCGGAACACACGCACATCATCTTCGGTCTCCTCCGACACTATGTAAGCGTACTTGTTATTGGCCATGTCTACCCTACCGGTAATAATCTCTACCTTCAGGTTCAGCATGTATTTGTCTTCGTCTACGGGCAGGATGCGGCCATCGCGCTTCAGCTGGTACAGCATGTCGCTTACCAGCTCACGGCCTTTTTTATCTACCACCCCTAAGCGGCGGTAAATCTGGCGCAGTGTAAATACAGTATCTGGATTTTTAGAAAACAGCTCCAGCACCATGCCTTTTGCTGATCTGTCGCGGCCTGAATCTCTGCGGCCACCGGATGCTTCTCTTCTGGAGGAGCCGCCACGTGGCGCTCTGTCTCCTCTAACTGATGACTCGCCACGGCGGGAGCCACCTTTTTCGCTGCGGCTATCTTTTCCTCTGCCGCCTTTGTTGTCTCGTTTACCTCTCATGTATCAAAATAGTAAGTATACAGCCCATTTGGCCGCACACCTGTGTCTAAACTTTAGCTGTTATAGTTTGATACTATACGCCACAAAATGGCCTTTGGCTAAAGTATAGTTGCAATTATAGAGTAATTTATAGAGAAACCACTATATAAAGTTGATTGTTTGAGGTTATGTTTATGTTAGCGGGTATCTTTTGTGGTTGGTAAAGCAGGTTTGAATAGCAGATTAAGGGGATTTAGCTTGCCGCTATAGTTGATAATGATTGCTATTACCTGCGTGCTTATAGTTAGCTATAGTTTGGTTGAGCTATAGTTGCTGGTTTGAACCAAGCCTGTTGTTTCATAGCCTTTTGTATTCCTGGGAGCTTTACTTGCCCTTTGTTTTATAGTTGGCTTGGCTCTCTCGGGCCGAGCGGCCCCGTCTTCGGGCATCGCGCTGCTGCCTTCTTGCTATCCTCCTACGTCGGATTGCCTGCGGCACCGCAACAAGTCAAAGGCGCTCAACCCAAAGACTGATATCATCTCGATAGCTATAGTTTAACTATAGTTGATCTGGTAAGCTTCGAGTTTTCTCGTGGTAGTAGTTCCGTAGGGACAGGTCGCGACCTGTCCGCTCTTGGTCTGTAACTATAGAACTATAGCTTTCAACTATAGCTCAGACAGAAGTTTATTGCTGGCGCGGGTTTGCAACCTATGTCTTATTATGGTGTCAGATTTGCAATCCGACTGGTCCACAGGGCCAAACTATAGCTGGTATGAACAATGATCAACAACTATAAAACTATAGCCTCAACTATAGCAAAGGCAGCAATTCCCCTCCAGGGAGGGGCTGGGGGTGGGTTATAGCCAAGGCCTGATCTCACATCCCACAAGATCCTTTCAGGAGGACAGCTGGAGAAACAAAAGCCTAATCCTGAAAATCTGTTAAATCCCTCCAACCACTGGTCCAGACAAACTATAGCTGTCCAGCTTTCAGCATTTCCCGTTTTTGCTGGGCCTGCAGAATGTCTTCTACTTCGCCTTTTGGAATGGCACTGATGAGGGTGCGGGTGTATTCCTGTTGCGGGTTGCGGTATAGTTGCTCGGGCGTACCACTTTCTACAATCTGGCCTTTGCTCATAACGAGAATGCGGTCCGACATGTACTTGGCTACGGATAAGTCGTGCGTGATGAAGATGTAGGTCATCTGGAATTCCTGCTTCAGCTTGTTGAGCAGATTGAGCACCTGCGCCTGCACCGACACATCCAGCGCCGATACCGACTCGTCGCAGATAATACACTTTGGTTGCAGGGCTAGTGCACGCGCTATACTGATACGCTGCCGTTGACCGCCTGAAAACTCGTGTGGATAACGTTGGAAGTGCTCAGCGGTAAGGCCTACCTTCTCAAGCAGTTCCATTGTTTTAACTTTGCATTCTTTGTCGTTAGCGTATAGTTTATGCACACGCATGGGTTCCATAATAGCGTCGCCAACGGTATGCATCGGGTTCAGCGAAGCATACGGGTCCTGAAAGATCATCTGAAAATCGCGTCGGCTTTTGCGAAGTTCCTCGGAGCTAAGCAGGGCAATATCACGACCGTTGAAAATAATGCTTCCTTCTGTAGGCTCTACCAGCCGGAGCAGCGCCCGACCTAAGGTAGTTTTTCCACAACCTGACTCGCCTACCAAACCTATGGTTTCACCCGGCTTTACCTCAAAGCTTACGCCATCTACAGCCTTTACATAGTCCGTAGTTTTACTAAAAAAGCCTTTCTTGATCGGGAAGTATACTTTCAGGTTCTCTACTTTCAGCAACGGTGGCTTTTGTTTGTTCTCCTGCTGGTGCTTTATATCTGTAACCGTTCCTACATAGTTGTTCACCACATCCACCAGCGACGGTTCATGCACCTCATTTTTGCGCTCTATAATGTTACCGAATTCATCCTCCAGCATAAAATCCGACACAGTAGGAAGTATAGATTGCGGCCTGGCAGAGAGTTTCGGGCGGCAGGCTAACAGGCCTTTGGTGTAAGGGTGCTGTGGATTGGTAAAGATATCGAGTACCTTGCCCTGTTCAACCAGCTTGCCTTTGTACATGACCAGAATACGGTCGGCAATCTCGGCTACCACGCCTAAGTCGTGGGTGATGAACAGGACGGCTGTATTTTCTTTTACGCGCAACTCGTCGATCAGCTGCAGCATACGTGCCTGCACGGTTACATCTAAAGCAGTGGTGGGTTCATCTGCAATCAGGATTCTTGGTTCGCAGGCCATGGCCATGGCAATCATCACGCGCTGCTTTTGTCCGCCCGATATTTCATGTGGATAAGCGTCGTAAATTTTCTCCGGGCGCGGCAGCTTTGCCTTCTCAAAAAGCTGTATAGTGCGTGCTTTGGCTTCTTTTTCTGAAAGATCAGTGTGCAACAGCAGCACTTCAGCTACTTGTTTTCCACAGGTATACACCGGATTTAAAGAAGACATTGGCTCCTGGAAGATCATCGAAATATCATTTCCCCGGATCTGCTGCATTTGCTTTTCCGGCAAGGCAAACAGGTCTACTTCCCCGAATTTCTCTGACTGGAAAATAGCGGCTCCTCCTGCTATTCTGCCCGGCGGTGTATTAATCAGCCGCATCACCGACAACGACGTTACCGATTTACCTGACCCCGATTCGCCAACTATAGCCACCGTTTCGCCGGGGTATACCTCAAACGACACCTTATCCACAGCTTTGGTAGTGCCGCGGTGTGTGGAGAAAACAGTTTCCAGGTTGGTTACTTTTAGGATAGGAGTTGGCGTAGTCAAGGTAATTGAGGTTTAAGCTTCAGGTAAAAATAAGAGTTTTTGCCGTATTAGCTACTCTATAGTTATGGCTAACTGCTTGCCTCTGTAAGTATAAGCATGCACGATGCCTATACCTTCCTTTATGTAAATGCCCTGCACAAAATCCAATGGGTATTTCTCAGACCTCGGCTCATGCGCCTCTACATGAGGTT
>DATBUF010000294.1:0-2896 GCA_036516435.1 Pontibacter sp. | reverse complement strand
GGTATGTTGCTGCTGGTTCAGAAATGCCTTAGGCTTTACCAGTAAGCCCCGCGATAGAGTTTCCAAGAGTTCCCGGCCTTCCTGCAGAAAGTCTTTTGTTGTGTTGGAGATACTCAGCCGCAGGCGCTCCAGCCGGTCGTCGGTGAGTTTCAGTTGCTGCGCGGTAAACAGACGGATGCTGTCGTACAGACCTTCTGCATATTCCTCTGCGTTCCGGAAACGGTCGATCAGGAAAGTGGCAACGGCGGTGGGCGTTTTGAGGCGGGTGTGCGCTACCAGGTCGGCTATACTTTCGTCGCGCTCGTGGCCTATACCAGTCAGCACCGGCAGGGGCGAGTTACCGATGGCCGCCGCTATAGTGTAAGCATCAAAGCAACTTAAATCTGTTTGCGAGCCACCCCCGCGAATGATCACAATAGCATCGAACCGTTCTTTGTACTTAGCTGCAAGTGCCATGGCTTTGTTAACAGAGGCAGGTGCATCGTTGCCCTGCACAGTGGCCGGAAAGAGCGTAGTATGGAAACTATAGCCGTAAGAATTGTTCTGCAGCTGGTGTATAAAGTCCTGGTAACCGGCTGCGGTAGCCGATGAAATAACCGCCAGGCGCTGCGGCACTTCCGGTAGTTCCAGTTCCTTGTTGGCAGCCAGCAACCCCTCAGCCTCCAGTCGTTTTATAGTTTCCTGCCGCTGTCGGGCCAGGTCGCCAATGGTATAGTTCGGGTCGATGTTGTGGATGTCGAGGCTCAGACCGTACAGTTCGTGGAACCGCACACTTGCCTGAAACAGGATCTTTAAGCCGGCTTTCAGGGGCTGCCCGGTCTTGTCTTCAAAAAAACGGCCCAGCATGGCAAAACGCGCACTCCAGATGGTGGCTCGTGCCTGCGCTACAACATTCCGGGCATCGTCGCCTTTGTCAACCAGTGTCAGGTAGCAGTGGCCTTTGCGGCGATCCGGGGTAATTTGTGCAATCTCGGCCACTACCCAGTAACTCTCTGGAAACGCCATTTCCAGCTCCTCCCTGATCTGCTGGTGCAGCTCAAAAAGCGACAGCGGAGTCTGGAACTCCTCGTACACACTGGTTTGCCGGAAAAATAACTGGGACATCCGCCGAAATTGAAATAACCTGAGACAAGAGGCAAATTACAAATCTATTTTGGTAGATGCAGAACGAACCACCCGAAATTTATATTTCGCAGCCTACAGAGGGGTAAACTATAGTTTGGCTGTACGCAGTCAGCAGCTCAGGTTATGTTACAGTAGCTACCAACTATAAGCCCGCAACCGGATTACTGGTTGCGGGCTTATAGTTGATGTTATGACAAGTACGCTTAATGCACCACACGCAGCACGGGCTCTGATAACGGCTGGCGTGTTTCGTGATCGATGGTAAAGTAGCCGACCATGCTGGGGCCGTAGCCTAAATTTACTTCTACAAACTTGTTTTTGGCAGGTAGCAGCCGGATCACTTCATCCCGTAGCTGGTAGTATTTTTCCAGCAGGCTGGCCATTTTTTGCTCTTTATCATTCAGTTCGTTGCTGTTGCCTTTCCGCATTTTCTGCTCCAGGTCATATTGCTCCGGATCAAAGTCGGCTTTCATGCTGTGCAACGACAGCAGTTCCACATCCAGAATGCGAATGTCGCGCTCAATGCTCAGGTATTCTTTTACTTTATTTTCAAGCGGTACGAGCGTCTTATCTAAATATTGTGTCAGGTTTTCCATAGTTGCCTCAGGGTGAAGTAGTACAGTATACTATACGCAGCTTTGCTATTTTATTTGCATTTATCTTGTACTGCAAAAGTTATAACATGGTTTACCCTGTGGCAGCGGCATCAGAGCCACCGGAAGAACTTGCGCAGCGATTTAAGCTTGTTGCGGTAAGGAGGGTAGCGTAACGGAATATCGAGCCAGGTGCCCCTGTGTAGTACACTTTTCTGATGTGAGAACACATTAAAACTGGCCATGCCGTGGTAGCTGCCGAGGCCGCTGCTGCCCACCCCGCCAAAGGGCAGGTTGGGGTTTGCCAGATGCGAGATCGTGTCGTTGATGCAGCCTCCGCCAAATGTCACTTCTCTAAGGATGCGGTTCTGCATGTCTTTACTTGCCGAGAAGAAGTAGAGTGCCAGTGGTTTTTCGTGCTGGTTCACCATCCGGATTGCCTCGTCCAGTACCTCGAAGGAAAGGACCGGAAGAATAGGGCCGAAAATCTCTTCCTGCATGGCTTTGTGCTCCCAGGTAACATTATCCAGCACGGTAGGGGCAATGTAGCGGGTGGCTGCATCCGTTTGCCCGCCAATACGGATGTGTTGCTGTGTAAGCATGGCGCTTAACCGGGCAAAGTGCTGGTCGTTAATAATCCGGGCAAAGTCGGGGCTGGCAGCTGGGTTCTGGCCGTAGAACTCGGTAATGCAGTGGTTCAGGTGCTGTATAAATTCTTCCTTTGCATCTTCCTGTACCAGTACATAGTCCGGGGCTACGCAGGTCTGGCCGGCATTCAGAAATTTACCCCAGGCAATCCGGCGCGCAGCCAGCTCCAGGTCGGCATCCATGGCAACTATAGCCGGGCTTTTGCCTCCCAGCTCCAGCGTAACTGGCGTAAGGTGCTCTGCCGCCGCTCTCATCACCACACGGCCAATGGCAGTGCTGCCCGTAAAAAAGATGTAATCAAAGCGTTGCGCAAGCAGCTGCTGCGACGTCTGCACACCGCCTTCTACTACTGCCAGGTAGCGTTCATCAAAGTTATCGGTAATAAGCCGGCTAATGACGGCAGCCGTATGTGCGGCAATTTCAGATGGCTTCAGGATGGCACAGTTACCGGCTGCCATAGCACCGATCAGCGGCGTAAGCAACAGGTTCAGCGGGTAGTTCCAGGGAGAGATAATGAGCGCTACACCGTA
>DATBUF010000293.1:0-2656 GCA_036516435.1 Pontibacter sp. | reverse complement strand
AGATTTTGACCCGATGCTTTCCCAAAAGTATAACGGGCTGGATCAGGACATCTATACTATAAATATTGAGCCGGAGCCCGTGCTGCCGGTTACTGATATTGCCGCTTATAACAAGCAGGAAGGACTTTCGCTAAGCGAGGAGGAAGTGGAGTACCTGAACCAGCTCTCTGAAAGACTGGGCCGGCCGCTCACCGACTCTGAAGTATTCGGGTTCTCCCAGGTAAACTCGGAGCACTGCCGCCATAAGATATTCAACGGTAAATTTGTGATCGATGGCGAAGAAAAATCTACTTCGCTCTTTAAACTGATCCGCAAAACATCGGAAGCAAACCCTAATGATATTGTCTCGGCTTACAAAGACAACGTGGCCTTCATTAAAGGGCCGGTGGTGCAGCAGTTTGCTCCGAAACGTGCCGATGTACCTGACTTTTACCAGGTAAGCGAGTTTGAATCCGTTATTTCTATAAAAGCAGAAACGCACAACTTCCCGACAACAGTGGAACCCTTCAACGGGGCCGCGACGGGTTCCGGCGGTGAGATCCGGGACCGACTGGCTGGTGGTCAGGGAGCGCTTCCGCTTGCCGGTACAGCTGTTTACATGACAGCCTTATCGCGCCTGGAAAAAGATCGGCCTTGGGAAAAAGCAACGCAGGAAAGACAGTGGTTGTACCAAACGCCAATGGATATCCTGATCAAAGCCTCCAACGGCGCTACAGACTTCGGCAACAAGTTCGGACAGCCGCTCATTACGGGTTCTGTTCTAACGTTTGAGCACGACGAGAAAGCAGATGAACTGGAGGCCCCAAGAAAGTTGGGTTATGACAAAGTAATCATGCTGGCCGGTGGCGTGGGTTACGGCAAAGCCAGCCAGGCGCAGAAACAACAACCAAAAACCGGCGACAAGATCGTCATCCTGGGTGGTGAAAACTACCGCATCGGTATGGGCGGTGCAGCCGTATCGTCAGCCGACACAGGCGAGCACGGAACTGGCATTGAACTGAATGCTATTCAGCGCTCTAACCCGGAAATGCAGAAACGTGCAGCAAATGCCATTCGTGGCATGGTGGAGAGTGAGCACAATTCCATCGTATCTATTCACGACCACGGCGCGGGCGGGCACTTGAACTGTCTTTCGGAACTGGTGGAAGAAACAGGCGGCAAAATAGACCTGGACAAACTACCTGTTGGCGACCCTACCCTTTCTGCCAAAGAGATCATCGGAAACGAGTCGCAGGAGCGCATGGGTTTGGTGATAGGAGAAGTAGATATTGCTACCCTGCAAAAGATAGCGGAACGCGAGCGTGCCCCGATGTATACCGTAGGTGAGGTGACCGGAGACCACCGCTTCACATTTGAGTCAGCGTCGACTGGCGAAAAGCCGATGGACCTGGAGCTGAGCGATATGTTCGGCAGCTCGCCCAAAGTGGTGATGACTGACAAAACTATAGAGAGAACTTACCAGCCAGTAACCTACGATAAGAGCCAACTACCTACCTACCTGGAGCAGGTACTGCAACTGGAAGCCGTTGCCTGTAAGGATTGGCTTACCAACAAAGTAGACCGTTGCGTGGGCGGCCGTGTCGCCAAGCAGCAATGTGCTGGTCCGCTGCAGTTGCCACTCAACAACTGCGGTGTCATGGCGCTGGATTTCCAGGGCAAAGAAGGCATCGCTACCTCCATCGGGCACTCCCCTATTTCTGCCTTGATCGATCCGGCCGCCGGTAGCCGCAACGCCATTGCCGAGTCCTTATCGAACATTGTGTGGGCTCCATTGAAAGATGGTTTAAAAAGCGTTTCGCTTTCTGCCAACTGGATGTGGGCTTCTAAGAACGAAGGAGAAGACGCCCGTTTATACCAGGCGGTGGAAGCCTGCTCGGAGTTCGCGATTGCCCTGGGCATCAACATCCCGACCGGGAAGGACTCGCTTTCGATGAAGCAGAAGTATAAAGACGAGGACGTTATCGCTCCAGGCACGGTAATCATCTCTGCAGCTGGGAATTGCAGCAATGTGCGCCAGGTCGTAGAGCCTGTGTTGCAGCGGGATGGTGGAAACATTTACTACATCAACCTATCAAATGACACCTTTAAGTTAGGCGGCTCTTCTTTTGCGCAGATCGTCAATAGAATTGGCAACGAGACGCCAGATGTGACGGATGCTGCCCTGTTCAGCAATGCCTTTAACACGTTGCAAAACCTAATCAAAGAAGGAAAGATCGAAGCCGGTCACGATATTGGCAGCGGCGGTCTGATTACAACGCTGCTGGAGATGTGCTTTGCTGACAACAACCTGGGGGCAACTATAGACCTAAGCTCATTGGGCGAGGCAGACAGCGTGAAAGTGCTGTTTGCAGAGAACATAGGCGTGGTATTCCAGGCCTCAGCTGACGTAGAAGCTACCTTAGAAGCGAACAAGGTTCCTTACTACAAAATAGGTACTGCCACTGATGCTGCCATCCTGGAACTGAGAAACGGCGATGAGTCTTATAATTTCGATATTGCCCAGCTACGTGATACCTGGTTTAAAACCTCGTACCTGCTGGATATCAAACAAAGTGGCCCGGTAAGTGCAAAAGAGCGTTACGACAACTACAAGAAGCACGAGCTGAAGTATAAGTTTCCGGAAGGATTTGATGGGAAGAAACCAACTATAGACCCT
>DATBUF010000292.1:0-2234 GCA_036516435.1 Pontibacter sp. | reverse complement strand
CACGGCACAAACAACGAAGCGAAACAAAAGTCGCGATCAACGAATAACGATCAACGATTAACGAAATAAAGCAACGATCAACGAATAACGAGCAACAGGCAACGAAATAAAGAAAAAGTCGTGCTACCTGATACGTGCTACGAGATACGAAAAAGCAATGGGTTTAAACAAATACAACCAGAAACGAGACTTCAGCGAGACACCCGAGCCGGAAGGAAAGGCGGAAAAGCATAAAGGACAGCTGCGTTTTGTGGTGCAACGCCACCAGGCATCTACCCTGCATTATGATTTTCGGCTGGAGATGGAAGGCGTACTCAAAAGCTGGGCTGTTCCGAAAGGCCCGTCGATGAACCCGGCCGATAAGCGCCTGGCGATGCAGGTTGAGGATCATCCGTATGCGTACCGCACCTTTGAAGGCGATATTCCCGAAGGCAACTATGGCGCAGGCCACGTCGCTATCTGGGATGAAGGATTCTATAGTTCCGTGGAAACCGATGACCCGGCAGAAGGGAAGAAGCTGCTCTTGCAGGGACTGGAAAACGGGAGCATCAGTTTTGTGCTGGAAGGTAAAAAGCTGCAGGGTGCTTTCTCGCTGGTGAAGATGAAAAACCGGCAGGAAGGCGCCTGGTTGCTGGTGAAGAAGAAGGATGAATTTGCTGTACCAGATGCCTATGATAGTGAAGCACACCTGAGCAATATTCCAGCAGCAGCACCTAAAAAGAATCCCGGGGCCAAAGTGCCTAAAGCCAAACCGGCAGCAAAAAAAGCAACTATGCCGCACCACATCGTACCCATGATGGCAAAGCTGACCGACGGGCCTTTCGATGGCAATGATTGGATCTACGAAATAAAGTGGGACGGTTTCAGGGCGGTAGCAGAGGTGCAGAACGGCAACGTAGAGCTATACTCGCGCAACGGCAAATCTTACGGAGAAACTTACAAACCCATACTGGAAAGTTTAAAGCAACTGGGGCAGAATGCTGTGCTGGATGGCGAGATTGTAGTGCTGAACGATGAAGGCTACGCGACTTTTCAGCAGCTGCAGAATTACCAGAACACCCCATCCGAGCATCTGTACTTCTACGTGTTCGACCTGCTGTACTTAAACGGCGAAGACCTGCGCGATCTGCCCTTGCTGGAACGTAAAAAGCGCCTGGAAGAATTGCTGCAAGAGGAGTTGCCTGCTGTGCGCTATTCTGATCATGTAGTAGGCAATGGCGTAGCTTTCTTTAAAGAAGCGCAGCGGAAGAATATTGAGGGGATTATGGCCAAGAAAGCCGACAGTCCTTACCGCACCGGCAAGCGCAGTTCAGAGTGGCTCAAAATCAAAACGCACTTGCGGCAGGAAGTTGTGATCGGCGGCTTTACAGAACCAAAAGGGAAACGCAAGCACATTGGGGCCCTGTTGCTGGGTGTGTACGAGGATGGCAAACTAACCTACGTGGGGCAGAGCGGCAGCAGTTTTAACACCAGATCGCTGGAAGCACTGAAAACCAAACTGGATAAACTGGTGCAGCCTGAGTCGCCGTTCGTTGGCAAGGTAAAACCCAATGCACCTGCCACCTGGGTAAAACCGGAACTGGTAGCCGAGATCACCTTTGCCGAGTGGACCAAGGAGGGCATCATGCGGCAGGCCATTTACGAAGGGCTGCGCGACGACAAAAAGGCAAAAGATGTAGTACGGGAAAATGCCATCCATACCACCGAAGCCGTGGAAGAAGCCGAACATCAACCTAAGGCAGAGAAATCGAAAACTATGAAATCAGCCTCAACTTCAAAAGATAAGAATCGCACGACGCAAACTATAGAAGGGCAGGAAGTGCAGCTCAGCAGCCTGGAGAAACTATACTGGCCAACCGGGCACATTACCAAGCACGACCTGATCGATTATTACCAAACTATAGCTGACGTAATTTTACCCTACCTGCAGGACCGGCCGCAGTCGCTGTTCCGAAACCCGGAAGGGGTTGTAAAGCCCGGCTTTTTTCAGAAAGATGTAACGCATGCACCGGACTGGGTGCGCACTATAAAACTGCGGGCTGAAAGTACTGGCGAGGACGTGGAGTACCTGGTATGCGACAACAGGGCTACTTTGGCTTACATGAACAATCTGGGCTGCATCCAGCTGAATCCCTGGAACTCCCGCATTGCTAGTTTAGAGAAGCCCGATTACATGGTAATAGACCTGGACCCGGGCGAAAATACCTATGACGAAGTAGTGGAAGTGGCGCTAG
>DATBUF010000291.1:0-5585 GCA_036516435.1 Pontibacter sp. | reverse complement strand
CTGGGTGTCGGTGTTCAGGCGGACGGCCCGGGAGCGGTCATCCGGTGAGATGCCCCACCCTGCCACAAAAGAGACATAGTTATCAGCACCTTTGAGGTAATAGCGGGTTGTAAAACTATAGGACTGCGAAACGCTGCCGTTGCCCTGCGACAGATACGTTCTGCCATTTACCCAGAAGTTACTGAAGTATTTACCTGCCGAAAGTGTGTACGACCAGATTGCCTGATCAAAGTTCAGGTAGCGTATGCCCCCTTCAGCCTCCCAGGCATGAGGCAGGTTGGCAAACAAAGACAGTCCGGCTCTCACTTTCGGGAACACGGGCAGATCGTTTGAGTAGCCAATGCTGGTGTAGGCATAAAAAGTTTTGGATAGTTTCGGATAAGCCTCTGCCTCAACTTGCCATCCGCGCTGGCTGTACCTGTTGGCATGACTGATACGCCCCGTAACCGGCCCAAAAGCCGTCTGCCGGCTATAGCCTATCGTTGCGAGGTGCCACGAGTCCGAAAACTGCCTGTTAAAGTAATTATAATCGTAGATTACCTCCAGCCTGTTTGAGAAACTATATTCCTTTAACTGGAGCGCAAACGCGCGCAGCTGGCTGTTATCTGGTTCTGTTTGCAGCAGGCTATCAGCTAAACTATAGGCCTCTTTGTACCGGGTAAGCCCTGCCAGTACGGTTGCTTTGCGGGTGAGCAATGGTCGGGAGTTGGGGTGATACTGCAAACCCTGCAGCGTATAGTTCAGGGATGCTGCATAATCCTTCTCAAAATAGAGAATATCTGCCAGCGCCTGTACTGCATCTTCGTATGCTGGCATCTGCGTAACGGCCTGTTGCAGTACTACCAATGCCGAATCCGGCTGGGCGTTCCAATAATATAGCCTGCCCAGCAACACCTTTGCATCGGTATAGTCCGGGGTTTGGTGCAGCGCCTGCTTACAAAGCTTTATAGCCGCTGCATAATCTTTCGCCTCAAAGGCTGTTTGGCGGGCCTGCAGAAAGTAGTCTTCGGAAGTAAGGGATTGTGCATTTGCACGGGTAAGGATACCACAGAGGAATGCCACACACAGGTAAAATTTTCGGACAGCTGTCAAGGGAACAGGAACTTAAGGCTTCTAACTATAGCGATGCAGAACCCGGGTTAAACCCAAATTCTATGGGCCGAAGGTACTATATTTTCTGTTAGATTTCCCCATATCCGGCTACACCAGCAGCATTGTATCCTATAGTTGCTGATTGCTGAGCACATTTATTCAGCCCGATAAAGGATACCACAAACTATAGCATACTCCTGCCCTACTGAGCGGGGTACTCATAAATCTCCTCCAGGTATAGTTTATCTTCATCGCCCCGGATCTGCATGCTGACGGAAGTCTGCTTGCTGCCCCAGTTGATCTGCAAGACTCCAAAATTAAGAGCACCTACCTGTTCCCCAACCCTGTACCTGTTGCCGCCCTGCTTAGCCTCGCGGTGGTGCGTCATGCCACTGGAAGTAACTTCATACAACGGGTAACTATAGCCCTGCAAGTCAATCTTCGACAATTCACCCACGTGTCTGTCGCCGGAGAGGATGATGGGAATAGCCGGCTTTGTTTTTTCGAGCAGCTGCAACAGCCGCTGGCGGGATTGCGGGTAAGCGGACCAGTTGGTATAGCTGCTGCTTGTGGGCAACACCTGCAAGCCGCTGGCAATCAGGTGTACCTGGGCATCGCTGTTGGTTAGTTCTTTTTCAAGCCACTGCCATTGTGCTTCGCCCAGAATATCTGCCTGCGAGTTAGGCAGGTATAAGCCCAATAACATGGTATATGGGTCGCGGTGGTACAAACCGTCCAGCAAAATGATCTTTACTTTCTGCTTCCCTTTCCCAAGCGTCAGGCTTCTGTAAATACCTTCCTGCTGCCTGACCGGGGCATTTTTGCGCACTCCTATAAAGTCAAGAAACAGCTGCTGACTTTGTTGCTTGTGCGGGAAGTACTTATCCGCATTATCACTGGCAAAATCATGATCGTCCCAAGTACCGGTAACCGGGCACACCTGCAACAACTGCCGATACCCAGGGTTCTGCAGCTGCTCCTGGTAATATTGCTGCATCAGCTGCATGTCCCGGGTATCGGCATAAATGTTGTCGCCCAGCCACACCCATAAATCCGGCCTGTTTCTGACCACGTCATCCCAGAGCGGCTGTGCTTCGCGCTGGTTATTGCAGGACCCGAAAGCAATACGGGTTTGGGCATTTGCCTGTGCGCTGGCAGGTGTATAGTTTAGCAGCACAAGTACGGGGATAAGTAGCAGATAACGTAAAATCATAAACAGGTATGGCTGCTTACTGCGGTGTATATTTCAGATAACTGTTTTATAGTTGCTATAGCCTCTCTGCCCTGGCCATTCCTTCCTGCTATAGTTAGCAGAAACTACAGGCAGCCTGTCAGAGACTGGTGGCATATTTCACAATTACCCCGCTGCCCTTTTTACCTCCCTCGCTGGCAATGTACATTTCTCCGTTACTGCCAAAGCTAAGTCCTTCTGCCTGGCGCAATAGTTCTCCGTCCAGTTCCGCCATTTTACGGATCTCGCCCTGTTCGCTTACAACCATGATTCTGTTATTTACAGCATCCAGCATGTAGAGTTCTCCAGTAACAGGGTGTACATCCAGCGACGAGGGCTGCAATACGGCGTACTTGTCTTTCTTCTTCTTAGCACTAGCCTGAAGCTCCTCCTGGTTAAGCGGAATAGTGATAACCGGCTTTTCACTCATCTTCCTGGTTTCTAACGAAAATGCGTAAATGCCTTTGTTGTCGCCCAGAGCTGTATCATACCCTTTGCAGGCAATAAGCAGGCGGTTATTTTTGGAGTCAAAGGCAAGTCCTTCGGTATTTTGCGTAGCAGCCAACACTGATTTATGCGTTGTAACAGCCGGCTTGCTATCCCTGAAATCAGCAATCTCGAAGATCGTACCATCGCTGCGAATGATATAAGCTGTGCTTCCGTTAATGGCTATCCCTTCGTAGTCTCCGGGTCCGGCAAAGGTCACCTTGTCCTTTACAGATTTCTGCTCCAGGTCATAGAAGTAAATAGCTCCTTCCTCATCCTGCACACAGGCAATCAGGTTATTATCCAGTAGAGCAATGGCAGATACTTCCCGTAGTTCGGAGGGCAGTTGCCACTGGCTTATGGGTTTTGAAAGTACATCCGTAATACTAATTTCGGCTTTTGGCGATTCTGCTACGGTATCGCTGTAAGTATATCCTACTCCGAAGCAGGTAGCTCCTGCCGTTAAAAGGGTAAAAAGAGAGATCTTTTTCATCAATTTGCTTTTCATAGCGCGTGTATAGTTTAGATTTTGGTAATTAAAATTAAAGTACAGCATCATTGCCCTGCTGTATAGGTAGCAGCCATCTGCCTGCTATAGTTTGGGTTAATCCTCCCAGTAAGTTATTTCCTTCTGCTCGTTACCGGTGGCGTCCAGCACCAGCTTGGTGTCCTGTGCGTTCCCATGCAGCTCCACCTGGTAATACAGCCGGCCGTTCTTTTCCAGCAGTTCAGCATCATCCACCCGGTCATTTCTATACTTCCCGGAAAGGTAGTTTTTAACTGCTGCCGGAAGCTCTGTTTCTCCAATGTCGCGCTTACTCTGCACCAGCTGCCCTGCAGAGTTAAGCAGCACAGTGTACTCTGTGGCTCCAACATCAAACTCTGCCGTGTAGGTGGCTTTCTGCTTCTCCCATTCTACGTTAGCAGCGGCAGGGTAAGCCTTGTGTAGTGTATTTACTACCACCGACGGCACCTGACCTGGCGGAATATCACGCCCGATACAGGATGTAAAAGCGACCGGAAAGGTAGCGGCAGCAATCCATACTATGCTCCTGAACTTCATCGTGACATCTGCTTACTGGTTTAAAAATTTGCCCGCACAACTAACCTACGGCACGAATCTGTAGAAAATCTGAAATACGGAACAGAGCCCCTTATTTTTACAGCTTCCTCTACTCCCGATGCGCTTCTATTTTTCTTCAGCTGATACCATCAAAAGTCAGGCACCTCCACGTTCCGGCAGAGCAAACAAGACCTGCCACCAAATCAATATAGTACAATTAATAAATCACTAAACAGCATGCCAAAAACAGCACTATATGGGAGGAATGAATATCTATTATTCAAGTATTTAAATATAAAAATCTGCTTTAAAATATAATTTTACTACCAAATCGCCCTCCAAAAGTTTGGACAAAATCATTAACCCACCTGCCTAACTGTCGTACATATACACTACGACTAAAATTAGTAAACTACTATTTTGGCGTACATCAATTAAGTTTAACTTAAAAGATTTTAGTTATGAAGAAGGTAATTTATTCGGTAGGATTTATGTGTGCTGTGCTGCTCTCATCCTGCTCAACAGATAATAACAGAGGTACCTCTGCCGAGGTAGCGGATACGAATACAACTACAAGCACAGATGCCGGCTCTATGGATGTGGCCGATCATACCAGCACTTCCGGCACCACCGGTACTACCTCTGACCAGACCGGAAAGACAGGATCTATGGCTACTAACACTGATGCTACTTACCGCCAGCATGCGGAAATGATATCTGACCAGATGGCGCGTGACCTGAAACTTGATGATGCAACAACCAAAAAGGTTACTGAAGTTTATTATAAGCGCACCCGCCAGTTAGGCGACATGAACCAGAATGGCAGCTTTAGTGCAACAGAGCGCATGGGCGGTCGCACTGATGAGACAGGAACCATGAACTCAGGAAACACAGGTACTACTGATAACATGAGCCGAAGCAACACAGGCACGACCAGTAGCAATACAAAAACAAACAGAGGCACCACATCGGGTTCTACCAGCACAGGTACAACAGGTACCACATCGGGCACCGGCACCATGAACCAGATGAACACAGACATGACCACGATTGATGCTACTACTGACAGAGAATTAAAAGCGATACTTACCCCACAGCAGTACCGCCAGTATGAGCAAAACCGTACCAAATACAACAGCATGCAACTGAACAACAACGGTACCGGCACAATGAACGACGGTACGATGAACAACAGTGGCACGAACTCCGGAAACGGCCTGAATAACGGAATGAACCAGAACAACAACTCGGGAACTAACAGTGGCTCTACTACGGGCTCCGGTACCAGGGTTGGAACAGGCACTAACACAGGTACTCGTACTGGTACGGGTACCAGCACAGGCACAGACACCCGGACCAGAACCGAAACAACGAAGAAAACCGGCACAGGTACCACCACCGGCTCAGGCACCGATCGCCCGACCAGCGGGAACCAGTAATTAATAGCAGATCATAAAATAACCAAAAGGCCTGTATCAGTGATACAGGCCTTTTGGTTTTAGCTACGTGGCTGGCGATATGCAAACCTGCCTATAGTTTGTACTTGCACCAACTATAGGTATACCTGGCTATGCTCTGGCAGGCAATCACCTCTCCGCTTTTGTATTCCCACTCCTGTTCAGCTGTATTTCTCTTGTACCACGAATCGCGCCGGGTGTAACTGGCCAGTTTCTGCATACATTAGCCCGGATGGCTGTCAAGTTCCTTAATTTC
>DATBUF010000290.1:0-6850 GCA_036516435.1 Pontibacter sp. | reverse complement strand
AACTGCTGTTACGAACACTACCACAACTGTTTACATCGTACGCCACGGCGAGAAAGCGGATGCAGCCCCAACTGACCGGGACCCGGCACTGTCAGCAGAAGGGGAAGCGCGTGCTCAGGAACTGGTGAAATACCTGGCCGGGCAGAAAATAGATGCTGTTTACGCTACTCCTTATAAACGTACGCAAAGCACTGTGCAGCCGCTGGCTAAAAAGCATGGACTTACGGTACAGATCTATGATCCGAAAGATAATGCTGCCCTGAAAGAGCAGGTGCTGCAGGGTGGTGCCGGTAAAACTATAGTTGTTGCGGGGCACTCCAACACCATCCTGGCTATAGTAGAGGCCCTTGGTGCTCAGAAACCCTTCGCCGAAGTACCTGAAAGCAAGTACGATCACATCTTTAAAGTAACTATAAAAGCAGATGGCACAGCTACCGTAGCGGCTGCCACTTATGGCAAGGCTACCAACTAAAGCTGAAAGGAAGATGCGGAAGTTTCGTTGCTAATGAAGGTGAATGCTTCCGCTTCTTCTGTAAGGCATACAACGCCTGCGCCTAAAAGGTGTTGGGAGATCTATTTAGATGATGTATGGTGGCGTGGCTGCTTTACCACACGGGCATCCGTAATGCGGTTATGAAAGTTGCGGTGCCTGGCAATAGGCAACCCCCGGATAAACCGGAGTATCAGCACCAACACAGATACGGGCTTGGTAAAATAGCGGATGGTGGCTGTTTTAAACGTAAGCCGGTTGTTATGCTTGTCCACTACCTGCAGGCCCAGCAGGTACTTTCCCAGGGTTGCCTTTGCTGATCCCGACTCTGCCCCTGCAAAATAAAGCCAGCCTAACAGGATGTAGAGTAAGTTTTCTGGTTTCCAGAACAGTGTAGCCTCGTTGCTGCTGATGGTATAGTAGTTGGCAATGGCGGCAACGGTCAGGAGGAGCACCACATCAATGAACAAGGCAAAGGTACGTAGCCCCAACGATGCGGGTACCAGCCGTGTACCGGAACCAAGATGAAAAGCATGCATAGTTATCCTGTTTTGCTCTGTTATGGTTGGGTATACTTTAAAAACAGGAAACAGGTTGTAATGCAGGTAGTTGTGTTTAAAAGAGTGCCAGCTGCCGGACAGGTTGCCGCACACCTTCGTGTTGCAGCAGCCATTCTTTGCGCCATAGTTCACCAGCGTATCCGGTCAGGCTGCCGTCGCTGCCGATAACGCGGTGGCAGGGTACAATCAGGCAGATCGGGTTTTTGCCATTGGCAGCGCCCACAGCCCGTATAGCTTTCTCGCCCGAAACAGCTTTGGCTACATCTAAATAAGAGCAGGTTTTGCCAAACGGAATGCTGCTGAGCTGCGCCCATACTTTCTGCTGAAAATCAGTTCCTTTGGGTTGTAATGGGAGGTCGAACTGCTGCCTTTTACCTGTAAAATATTCACTCAGTTGTGCTATAGTTTGCTGCAAAACTATAGGCTGCTCGGGCGTGGTAGGGTAGGGGACATCCGAGAACAGGCATGAAACCAGGTGCGTGTCGGTAGTGGTTATGTTCAGGTAACCGATAGGCGTATGTAAACTGCAGGTGTAAAAGTTTGCTAGCATAGCTAAATGTACTGATTTGGCAGGTTAAGTGCAATACTATAAAACAAAAATCCCCTGCTGGAGCATAGCAGGGGATTTGCAATCATGAATTAACAAACTATAGTTTGTAGGAGAGCATTAAAAACATGCTTTCGATTTTCGAAGAATGACCCGTAAAACGAGAAACCCCGTCGTTTAATTCATAGCGCACTTCAAGGAAAAGGGGTTTATTAAATACCGGATAAGAGATACCTAAACCGGCTGCCACACCCCCGGAAAATGTAAGGATGTCATCTTCTCCCAGGTAAGCCCCTTTTTTTTTGCGTGAAGAACCACCGAATGTAGATGTTGTTGTTATTTCATTGTCTTGAGATGCTACCAGGTTGATAACCGGACCAATATTGATATATGGTCTTATAATACCTCTTGGGTACGTATAGCGTGCTAAAATAGGAATTTTAAGATGCTTCATATCAATCCAAACTTCGCTGGTTGATACGCCAGGAGTGCTTGGGTCATCGCCTATGCTTGCTTCAAAATAATTAGGGGCATATAGCATCTCCGTCTGTACTGAGAGCTTTTCACTAAATGTTAGGAACGAAAGGTTAAAGAAAGCACCCAGAACAGGCTTTACAGATGTGTTGTTAAAGTTCTGGTCTGAGTCTCCTATCGTGAATGAGAGCTTTGAACTACTTATACCTGCAACTGGGCCCACGGCAACGCGAATCTTCTGTTGTGGTTTGCTATAGTTTTCCTGATCAATGCACTTGTTGTATTTTCTAACTATAGCTGCCAGGGAGTTATGTCCGAGAGCTACTCCGTCTAGCTCAGCCTCTGTTATAGTTTCGCAGTCCAGGAAAGTCTGTGAAAGCACAGGTTTATAAAGGTCCCGGCGCATGAGCATTACATGCCCATATTTGGGGCCTTCCTGCGTGTTTTTCTGCTTAAACTCCTCTACATACAGCTCTCGGAGTGGCTCCGCGTCTTTTGAGATGTAAAAGCGGTCTTTCTGCATTTGGTCGCGCAGGAAGTACAGGCTGGCTCTTCCTTTTACCAGTGCTTCCAGAAAGAAGGTTTGAGGTGAACTCAGGCTGTCGAGGGCAGGTACCAGTTTAGCCTCGTAAAACTTGCGCTCCTTCCTAAAGCCAAAGCCTTGCACCTGCTCCGGAGAAAAGTTCTGCTCACTGGCATTTTCAGAAGCCTTAAAACTGACGACAAGTGTATTGCGCTGTGCCCCGCGGTAATCTACAAGGCCGGCAGTAGTATCGCCGTGCTGTACCAGGTAGCCAGGTCTGAAATCTTTTTGGGCAAGTGCTGCCGTACCTGCCAGTGCCAGCAGGAGTGTAAGGTAAAGCTGTTTCATAGGTATAGTTTTATAGGCTATACGCTATATATTAAACTTCTGTTTTAAACAAAAAAAACGCCCCGCTGAAAACCAGCGGGGCGTTTAAGCTATAGTTGCGTATTCGGATTTTACTTGTTAGAGCTGCCGTCTACTTCTTCGTAATCCACATCGGTTACACCGCCATCGTTGGCAGCAGCGCCTTGTGCACCACCTGCCTGGCCATTGCCACCCTGTCCATCAGCGCCTGGGGCACCCTGGGCAGCGTACATTTCCTGCGAGGCAGCACTCCAGGCATTGTTCAGCGCTTCAAGAGCTGCATCAATACCTGCTGCATCTTTCGCGCCATGAGCTGTTTTCAGCTGACCAAGTGCATTCTCGATGTTCGATTTGTTGCCTGCAGAAAGCTTGTCGCCATACTCTTTCAGCTGCTTTTCAGTCTGGAAGATCATCGAGTCAGCCGCATTCAGCTTTTCGATTTCTTCTTTCGCTTTCTTGTCAGCTTCGGCATTGGCTTCGGCTTCCTTACGCATGCGCTCGATTTCCTGCTCACTCAGACCAGAAGAAGCCTCGATGCGGATCTTCTGCTCTTTGCCAGTGGCTTTGTCTTTAGCGGTTACGTGCAGGATACCGTTGGCATCGATGTCGAAAATAACCTCGATCTGCGGAACACCACGTGGTGCTGGTGGAATACCATCCAGGTGGAAACGGCCGATGGTGCGGTTATCGCGGGCCATTGGGCGCTCGCCCTGCAGTACGTGGATCTCTACTGACGGCTGGTTATCAGATGCCGTAGAGAATGTCTCCGATTTCTTGGTTGGGATCGTTGTGTTCGACTCGATCAGTTTGGTCATCACACCACCCATTGTTTCGATACCCAGTGAAAGCGGCGTTACGTCCAGTAGCAGTACGTCTTTTACTTCACCTGTCAGTACACCACCTTGGATCGCAGCACCAATGGCCACTACTTCATCCGGGTTCACACCTTTAGAAGGCTTCTTACCAAAGAACTTCTCTACTTCTTCCTGCACTCTCGGGATACGGGTAGAACCACCTACCAGAATCACCTCGTCGATATCGTTAGCTGACAAGCCTGCATCCTGAAGCGCCTTGCGGCAAGGCTCCATTGAGCGGCGTACCAGGTCATCAGAAAGCTGCTCAAATTTAGCGCGCGTCAGTTTGCGTACCAGGTGCTTCGGAATACCGTTTACCGGCATAATGTATGGCAGGTTGATCTCTGTTTCCTGAGAAGAAGAAAGCTCGATCTTAGCCTTTTCAGCAGCTTCTTTCAGACGCTGCAGGGCCATAGGATCTTTGCGCAGGTCAATGCCTTCGTCGTTCTGGAACTCCTGGGCCAGCCAGTTGATGATAACCGTATCGAAGTCGTCGCCACCCAGGTGTGTGTCACCGTTCGTAGAGAGTACTTCAAATACGCCATCACCCAGCTCCAGAATCGAAATATCGAAAGTACCGCCACCTAAGTCGAATACCGCGATTTTCTGATCTTTATGCTTCTTATCCAAACCGTAAGCAAGGGCTGCTGCTGTCGGCTCGTTGATGATACGCTTTACTTCAAGGCCTGCAATCTGACCAGCCTCTTTCGTAGCCTGGCGCTGTGCATCGTTAAAGTAAGCCGGTACGGTAATAACCGCTTCAGTTACGGTAGTGCCCAGGTAGTCTTCCGCAGTGGCTTTCATTTTCTGAAGCACCATAGCAGAAATCTCCTGTGGTGTATACTGGCGGTCGCCAATCTCTACACGGATAGTGTTGTTAGCGCCTTGTACTACTTTGTAAGATACCTGCTTTGCTTCTTCGCTGATCTCGTTGTAGCTGTGACCCATGAAACGCTTGATAGAAGCAATCGTGTTCTGTGGGTTTGTGATTGCCTGACGCTTGGCAGGGTCGCCTACTTTGCGCTCACCGTTTCCGTTATCTAAAAAAGCAACGATAGACGGAGTTGTACGGCGGCCTTCGCTGTTAGGAATAACCACTGGCTCGTTACCTTCCATCACGGAAACACACGAGTTGGTTGTACCTAAGTCAATACCTATTATTTTTCCCATTCTATAGTTTTATTTATAATTTCCTTCTTAAAATTCTTTTCAGTTGATAGCATTCTATCAACCAATATGCCAAGCCATGAAACCATAGTTTTTTATGTCATTCTGTCACACCCTAAAACTATAGCTACGGTTTTGTCTTACTTCAGGGAGGCTGCCTTGCCGGGCTGCGCCATATTTACCTGCTACCTGTGCCGTAGGGCCAGTGCACATAACTATAAGCAAACGAGAGATGCTGTAGGAAGGCCGAAAGTGGGCAGGTATAAAAAACAAAAGCTCCGTTACGACAAGTAACAAGAGCTAATGTTCACTTTAACACCTAAAACACATTTATGCGAAAGCAATAGGCTCCGGTTTTTACCGGAAGCAGGTTACGGGATGCTTTCTACCTACAAGAGTACCTATAGGTGTAAAAGGGTTGCAAGCCGGTTGAAAGAATTACAAATTATTTTTACAGGGAAGCATAAAGTTGTGTGGCCGGCAAGTGCAGGCGGTGCAGATGTTTGCTTTTGCTGACAGGGCACAACAAAAAAGCTCCCCAAAAGATGGGGAGCTTTTCCTAAACCATAAAACCATTATGTAATCTTTAGCGCGTTATCACCATTCTGTTAGATGTTGTTTTGCCATTAGCTGTTACACGGTACAGGTAAGTACCTCCCGGCAAATTGCTGCCATCAAACTTCAGCGCATGGCGACCGGCTTTTTGGCTGCCTTGTAACAGTGTCTGTACTTTTCTGCCCATCACATCAAACACCTCTACTGATACAGGCCCCTCTGCTGTAACCGAGTAACTGATAGTGCTGATGCCGGTGCTTGGGTTAGGGTAGGAATAGCTTTCTTCCCACTGCACGCCTGCTGCCTGCATGGCCGAGGTAGTAGATGTTGCAACCGGCTGTGTGCCTGCATTCCAGCTGGTGTGGGTGCGGGTAATGATCACAGCAAACTCAGCGCGGGTTACGTTCTGCAGCGGCTTAAAGGTAGCCTGCATTTTCGGGAACAGGTCAAATGGACCCTGGGTAACACTATAGTAGGCATTGATCAGGCCCAGCTCTAACGCGACACTTACATAACCTTCCAGGCCTGCAGGTATCTGTTTGGCATCATCAATCGGGATTTGCTTGCCATCTACAGTTACTGTTACGGTTTTGCCGTTGCGTGCCAGCGCAAACTCCTGCAAGCCCAGTGCCTGCACCAGCGAGTACGCCAGGCTAACCCTGTTTACATTACTGGTAGGTGAGAACTTGCCTGTGCTGGTCGGCAACATCACGCCATTATAAGCATGCTGCCTGTCGCGGAGGGCAGCGCCTTTGGCTGCTACCGACTCGCCCAGCAATATCTCGTTCCCTCTCAGGTCCGTGAAGGTGGAGGCGCCGTTGGTAGGCAGGTATTGCCGTATGCCCTGGCCCATCATCAGGTAATCTGCCAGTTGGATGCGTTTCAGGTAATCGTCTGGCTTGTAACTGCCACTGATGCCATCAACCAGACGTGCTCCTACTGCCATTTTTATAGATGCTTCTGCCGGATGCCCGGCAATGTCGTTCAGGCCGGTAGTGCCGGACACGCGCTGCATGTTCAGGGTGCCGTTTATAGTTTCAGGTAAGCCAATGCCTTGCAGGCCTTCTACTTTCAGGGTCCACTGACCGGGCGCGGGCGCGGCTACAGCTACGCCACGGTCGAAAGCCAATGTAAAAGTAACCGGTATACCCGCGCGGTGCTCACTTCCATCCGGCCCAACTAAGATCAGATTTACGGTATTGCCTGTCAGCCCGAGTAAGCCGCCCGCGCTGATTTTAGCCTCGATGCTGTTGGTACCTTCAGCAACATTAAATTTGACCTGGTTATTAGCCGTAAGCAGCGGGTTATAGTTGA
>DATBUF010000289.1:0-8282 GCA_036516435.1 Pontibacter sp. | reverse complement strand
GATGCTGCCCAACCTGTTCCTGGCCCTTATTATCCTGGTGGTTACGTTCTATGTAGCCCGCCTTATTCGCAAGGGGCTGGACCGGGTAATAGGCCGCTTCTCTCATAGTCCTGCGCTTAATAACCTGATCTCTACGCTGCTCTACCTGTGCCTGCTGATGGTGGGATTCCTACTGGTGCTGAGTGTGCTGAAGCTGGATAGTGTGGTCGTGTCGTTGCTGGCTGGTGTGGGTATAGCCGGTCTGGCGCTCGGTTTTGCGTTTCAGGATATTGCTGCCAACTTTATCTCGGGCACCATCATCGCGGTGCAGAAGCCTTTCGGAGTAGGAGACGTCATCGAAACGAATTCGTATTTCGGAGTAATCGAGCGCATCTCGCTCAGAACTGTGGATATCCGGAAAGTAACCGGCGAGCTGGTGAAGCTGCCTAACAAGATGGTGTTTGAGAACCCGGTTACCAACTACTCTTTTCATGGCGTCCGGCGCATAGACCTGGATGTGCGCATCTCATACAACGAAGATCTGGAGCGGGTGCAGCGCATTGTAACAGAATCCCTGCAGGATGTAAAGAACCGTGTAAAAACCCGCGACATTGAGGTAGTGTATGATGAGTTTGCCGAGAGTGCTATCAATTTTAAGGCAAGGTTCTGGGTAAACTATGGCAGGCAGTACGATTACGTGAGCGCCAAGAGCGACGCCATCATCCGCATTAAAAAAGCATTCGACCAGCACGGCGTCGTCATTCCGTACCCGGTGCGTGCACTAAACCTGAACCTGAAGCAAAACGGGAAAACAGCCGAACAGCAGGAAAATATTCAGGTTTCTGTAGAGCATAAAAAGCTATAGTTTCTAAATGCCCCAAAGCATTCAGCAAGAATAAAAGAGCCGGCTGCTAAAAGCCGGCTCTTTTGTTATTTGTCGCGTTTATCGAGGTTTTTGCCCATGTCTTCCACCTGTTTCAGGAAGCTGTCTACGCCTGTATCAGCGTAAGGGCCGTAAGAATTGGATATAGTGCCCCGCAGGCCACTGGTTGTCTCAATGGCATAAAGTATCGACATGTCATCAGGGTTGCTTTCACCCTCAAAGCGGTAAAAATCCACGATGCGCACCTGGTCTGGTGTAAATTCGTCTTTGTTTTCCATCGTACACAGCCTGCCTTCTCCCGATACTTTAAAATCGTACTTGTACCCATCCTTGCGGAGGCGGTTCAGTACATTTACAAGGGTTCTTTCTTCTACTTTATCTTGCATAATATCTTAGGTTAAGATGGTCTAATACTTACTTTCTGTTGGAGGTTGGTTACTGAACTATACGCAAAATGGCGCTTTGGTTATGTGATACGCTGCAAAATTCGCCGGAGCTATAAACTATAGTAGCACACAATACAGAACGGAAAGCGCAAAAAGAAAGGCGCCCTGAACCAGAGCGCCTCCTATAGTTTATAGTTGCGGATGAAGTACTGCTTATATGTTAGGAAGTGTGGCCTGCTTCCGGCGCTCCATTTCCTGTTCAATTTTTTTAAAGTCGATGCCACCGCAGGCGCCGCAGCTTTTAGCGCAGCCCTCGGCCTTGCTGCTGAAGGTGCGGTATAGCATACGAACTATATAGGCTGCAGCTATAACAAAAAGGACGAGGATGATGATCTGCTGTATCATGTTGCTATTACAACTATAGACAAGTGTAAAAAGTTTAAGCCTGGCCTTGTTTCCAGTGCTGCGCTATTATTTGTTGCATTTCAGGGTGTATGTTGCCGTTGCTGGCCAGCATTTCGCGCCCGAAAACATAGTCGCCGTCTTCGGTAAACTTCGAGAGCCTGCCACCTGCCTCCTGCACAATTACGGCTCCGGCTGCTACATCCCAGGCACTCAGGTTGTATTCAAAAAAGCCCTCAAATCGTCCGGCAGCTACATAGGCCATGTCCAGGGCAGCAGAGCCAATGCGGCGCACCCCATGCGAGGTAGCCATAAAGTCGCTTAGCACCTGCAGGTACTGCTGCGACAGGTTAAAGTCGAAGTACGGGAAGCCGGTCGCAATCAGGGAATCTTTAAGAGCCGGCGCCTCCGAAACATGTATTTGCTTCTCATTCAGGTAAGCGCCGTTGCCTTTGGTAGCATAAAAGCACTCCTCCAGCATAGGTGCGTAAATTACGCCAAGCACTACCTCGTTGTGCTCCATCAGGCCAATGCTTACGGCAAAGTGGGGCAAGCCATGCGTAAAGTTCGTGGTGCCGTCCAGCGGATCGATGACCCAGTTATACCGTTCCCCGCGTTCAGTGGCTGTTTCTTCCTCGGTTACAAAACCAGCCTCGGGGAGCAGCACACGCAGGTCGTTCACCAGTTGTGCTTCGGCCTGCTTATCTACATAAGATACCAGGTTATTGAAGCCTTTCAGCTCTACTTTGGAGCGGTCGAAGTTTTCGGCCTCGTGCTTGATAAAGCTTCCGGCGGTGCGGGCTACTTTTATTACTTGCTGGCAAAGCTGCTGCAGATCCATAATTCAGTTATTTTGTTGGCAAAGCTTATACTTACGCAGCTTAGGCGCGGGTTACTACTTTTATAGCCGGCTTTTGCTTTTTCCTGTTCAGAAGGGCACCGCCAATGGCACCTGCCGCCAGCAGCAATGCCAGCCAGGAAGCCGAATGGCCGATGTACTCGCCGGTGCGGGTATAAAACGTAAGTTCGTTGTTGGCAAGTATAGTTTGTACCAGGGCATCTTGTACCCACCAGCCGGAGCGGTCGGTAATTTCCCCTTTCTGGTTAATAAATGCTGAAACACCTGTATTAGCAGAGCGGGCTACGCTGCGGCGAGTCTCGATAGCACGCAGGGTGGCATATTGCAGGTGCTGCTTATAGCCCGGCGAGTCGCTCCACCAGCCATCATTTGTAATTACAAAGATCAGGTTGGCGCCATTGCGCACATACTCCGCTACATATTCGCCATAAATAGATTCGTAGCAGATAACAGGCGCAGCGCTCAAGGTGCTGTCCTGGGAGTGGTAAAACACATCGCGCGTATCCTGGCTGCCCTGGCTACCTACGGTGCCACCTAAGTCTATTGCCAGAGGGCCTAAAAACTTAAAGATGTGCGGATAAGGCAGCTTTTCTACACCCGGTACCAGCTTTGATTTATGGTACAGGTCTATTTCGTTGTTGCGGTTGATGTGCATGGCCGTGTTAAACGAATCGTAGTAGCCGAACCCTTCCAGGTGGCGCGTGGTGACACTGGCATCCTTGTTATCGCCGTAGAAAGTGTAGCTGTCCAGGCCTGTTACCAGCTCAACCTGCGGGTGGCGGTGCACAAAGTTCTTCAGCTCCTGAATAGACTGGTAGCTGTGTAGCTGCTCTTCCCAGTAGCCGTTATCCTGGCGCAGTGCGGTTTCGGGCCATACTACAAACTTTGTGTTTGGCGTAATTTTCTGCTCCGATAAGCTGATGAGGCGCTGCTGCTGCTCCTGGTACGATATAAAATTCTCGTGCCCGGAGAACTTCTCGCGGTAAGGATCAATGTTTGGCTGCACGACTACAACCTCAGTGGGCTCTCCTTTCTCTTCATAACCGGCCAGAATGCCGAAAGAAACAACTATAGGCACAACTATAAGCATCAGCGGGAGCCATAGTTTCTTCAGTTCCACGCGCTGCTGCGGATAATGCCGGATAACCAGGAAAATAAGCAGGTTTACCAATAGCACCCACACCGAGCCACCTAAAAAGCCGGTAAACTCATACCACTGCACCCACGTGTTAAGGGTTGCAAAGCCATTCCCCAGCGTAAGCCACGGCCACGACAGGTCCCAGTTCAGGTGAAACTGCTCGAAAGCTATCCAATAAACTATAAAAGAGATGTAACCGATGGTGTTGCCCAGGTACTTGCGGGTAAAGTAAAACGCCATCAGCGGGATACACATCAGGAAGGCGTTAAAAATAACTGCTGCAATACCGCCCGGCACTGTGGAGTGCATCACCCACCAGGTAGTAAACACATTCCAGAGCAGCATGGCCAGGTACGACCACTTAAAGAACGTAAACCCCGGAGATCTATAGTTACCGCTCTCAACTATAGTCTTTTCCATGTACAGCAGCGGCACAAACCCGAAGAACAGGAAGAAAGCCAGCGGCTTGGTAGGCCACCCTAACCAAAGTATAACCCCGGTTAAGAGCGCTGAAAACGGGAGAATATAAGGGCTATTTACTACCCTGTACAACAATGACGAATTCACCTTTGATTGCTTTGGTTGTAAAAATATGTATCAGCTCGTCGAGGGTGCCGTTAAGGGTTTCCTCGAACATTTTAGATATTTCACGTGAAACAGACGCCATGCGTTCGCCGCCAAAATACTCCTTAAACTGTGTAAGCGTTTTGAGTAAGCGGTGTGGCGATTCATAAAATATCATCGTCCGTTCTTCTTCGGCCAGGCTCTGCAGGCGTGTTTGCCGGCCTTTTTTCAAGGGCAGAAACCCTTCAAACGTAAACCTGTCGGTACTGAAACCGGACTTGACCAGTGCCGGCACAAAAGCAGTAGCGCCCGGCAGGCATTCAACCTTTAGGTCATTTTTCAGACACTCGCGCACCAGAAAAAAGCCCGGATCTGAAATGCCCGGGGTACCCGCATCCGAAATCAGCGCCATTACTTCTCCGGCCTTTAACCGGTCTATAATGTGGGCACTTGCCTTGTGTTCGTTGTGCAGGTGGTGGCTGTGCATGCGCTTTTCAATGCCCAGGTGCTGCAGCAGCTTGCCGCTGGTACGCGTATCTTCCGCCAGAATCACATCCACTTCTTTCAAAATCCGGATGGCGCGCAATGTTATATCCTCGAGGTTACCAATAGGTGTAGGCACCAGGTATAGGTTCGTTTTTTCGGGTTCCTGCATGCTGTAAAGATACTATTTTAATTGCTGATTGTCAGTTGCTGATTGTTTGTGCACCCAACTATAGTAGCTTGCCAGGCACCAAAAGGGCAGAGGCTTTAGAGCTAACAATAAACAATTAACCATCAACAATTAAAGTTCAGAAGCGGTCATCTGGTCGTAAATTTCATCTATGCGCCGGGCCAGTTGCAGGTCGCGTTTTGTTACCGTATTGCCGGCATCGTGCGTGGTAAGCTCTATTTCGATTTTGTTATACACATTGCTCCACCATGGGTGATGATCCATCTCCTCGGCTACATCGGCTACTTTCTGCATAAAGGCCATCGCCTGCTTAAAGTTTTTAAACGTAAGGCTGCGGCGCAGCTTGTTTTCTTCTTCTTTCCACATAGTTTATAGTTTGTAAGGGTGATTTTGCTGAACAGGTAGCATGGCAACGCCTGAATTGCGGTGGCGTATAGCCTATAACTATTCTAGTTCGATTCAAGATTTAAAACTACTAAAACTATGGGAAACAAACCGAACTCACTTCCGGCACAGGAGCAGGACACGCAACCCGGCAAAGAGCATGAAATGACACCCAGGCCCGAGTACATCCGGGACAACTATAAAGGCAGCGACAAACTTAAAAATAAAGTTGCCCTGATAACGGGCGGCGATAGTGGCATTGGTCGGGCAGTAGCCGTGCATTTTGCCCGCGAGGGTGCCGATGTAGCCATTGTGTACCTGAACGAGGACAAAGATGCCGAAGAAACCAAAGGCCTGATTGAGCAGGAAGGAAGAAAGTGCCTGCTGCTTTCTGGGAATATCGGAGACGAGAAGTTCTGCCAGGATGCTGTAAATCAAACTATAAAGGAGCTGGGCAAGCTGGATGTACTGGTAAACAATGCGGCTGAGCAGCATGAGCAGAAAAAACTGCAGGATATCTCCAAAGACCAGCTGCAGCGTACTTTCCAGACCAACATCTTCTCAATGTTTTACATGACTAAAGCAGCGCTGGACCACATGAAGGAAGGAAGTGCTATCGTTAATTCCACCTCGGTTACCTCTTACCGTGGCAGCGACCACCTGATGGATTACGCCTCGACAAAAGGCGCTATTACAGCCTTTACCAGATCATTATCTGCTAACCTGGCAGAGAAAAAAATACGCGTAAATGCTGTAGCCCCGGGCCCCATCTGGACCCCGCTCATACCTGCCTCATTCGATGCTGAAAAGGTAAAAGAATTTGGGCAGAATGTGCCTTTGAAGCGTCCTGGTCAGCCTTCTGAAGTGGCTCCGGCCTACGTATTTCTGGCCTCAGATGACGGCTCTTATGTAACCGGCCAGGTGATACATGTGAACGGTGGCGAGCAGGTAGGGTCGTAACTATAGCTCAACCATAAACATTAAAATAGAGTAAAAAGGGAAGCTGCCTGGCAGTGATTTTAATTTAAACAGAAGTAATTATGGCTGATAATAAAGAAGATAAAGAGCAGTTGAAGGGACAGGCGCCTAATAACCGACCTGTGCGCGTGATAGAGGAAGATACAAGCGAGCTGGAGATGCAAGCCGGGCACATTATACCGGGTGCTGATCCGCCCAAGAACGAGCACCAGCGCGGCGGCTTCGGCAACCGCGATGGTAAAGAAGGCTTCGGAAGCGATACTGCGGGGCAAGGCCCATCAGCAGTAGGCGTAAACGACTACTCTGATGACGGCACACCGCCACCAGATAACATGCGTACCGAAGACGAAGGAAGAGGCACCTGATAATTTTCAGGTACTATAACACGGTAAATGTTTTACAACTTAGAAAAGGAGGATAAGATGCCATCATATAAGCACACGCAGCCTGGCGGCGAAAGCAAAGGGCAACCAACCGGGCGCGGTCAGGATAAAGCCGGTGTAAAACCTACTGGCAAGAAGAACGAAGAGTTGAGAAATAAGTACACTGAGGGTGAAGATGAAAACCCTGCAAGCACCGGTAACGTGCTTAAGAACAATGATAACCGCAACACTGATAAGCCTGACCTGGACAAAGGAAAGTATTAGTCAGCGTTAAAAGCAACTATAAAATAGCACCTGCCCCAAACAGGTGCTATTTTATTTATACATTTGCGAGCCTATAGTTTACATGGTTACGGATGGCTCGTTACGCTATTACAGATATACATGGTTGTGCAAGCACATTAAGAGCCTTGGTGGAGCGATTTGGGTTGCAGAAAAGTGATGAGCTTTATGTATTAGGTGATCTGGTAAATAAAGGGCCCGACAGCAAGGGTGTCATCGATTTTATACTACACCTGCAGAAACAACGCTATAACGTACGCTGCCTGCGCGGGAACCACGACCAAATGCTGTTGCAGGCTGCTGTAAAAGGCGCTTCTGCCCTTACGCTTACTGATACAGAGCAAGAACTGGTACTACAGAGTTTCGGCATTCGCAGTATCGAACAGCTTCCTGCCAAGTATGTTGCCTTCCTGAAAGAACTCCCCTACTTCTTTGAGCTTCCTGATTACTTTCTGGTACATGCCGGCTTCGACTTTAAGCAGCGCGACATTTTTAAAGATAAAGATGCCATGCTAAATATACGGAGCTACAAACCAGATCCAGCAAAGCTCAATAACAAGCGGCTTGTGCATGGGCATACTCCCGTGCCCTTGCATAGCATCAAGAAGGCCGTTGCACATGCAGAGCTTGACCTGAACTTAGATGCCGGTTGTGTATACTATAAGAATGCCAGCTACGGTAACCTGGTTGCCCTTAACTTAGACTCACAGGAGTTGTTTATACAGGCTAATCAGGATCGCCCTTACCCTGTTGCCCGAAAAAGTAAATAAAGTACAAGCCACTGCTGTAAAAACCTTGCCTCAGAGCCTCTGGCAATAGTATTACTCAGCTTTAAAGTTGACAGTTTCCCCGATTTTTCTGGTGTATATAGGAGCATCCGGTCATTTCAGGGCGCAGTATAAACCTCTTATACTACAATTATATATTCAGAAAGATGTATGCTCTGAAAAATTGTACATTTTATGTTTCATTTTGATCTATGTTTTTTTTTACAGCGCACAGGGACATTGCACAAACAGCGAATATATAGTATGGTTTTTATTGTAAAATGTTGATTATAAGTGTTTTGGTGACTGTGTAGAGCTGTGCGTATTAACCTGCTATGATATTGAGAAGGATTTATATTAAAGATTATATTTTACCAAGCTTTTTCAAAAATGTATAAAAAAATAGTTATAAAACATTGTGCGGATGAGGAATAAAATATCTTATTTTGCATTAAATTCTGGCATGCAAGAGGCTAATTTACAATAAATTATTACCAGCTAATCCGATTTACGCTATGGCTCACTTTTACGCTCACCCTTCTGGTTCAAGGCTAGTGAAGATCTTGCTACTTAGTTTTATGGCAGCGTTTACTGTTTGCTTTAG
>DATBUF010000288.1:0-2559 GCA_036516435.1 Pontibacter sp. | reverse complement strand
CAGCTGCCTTAAACTTGCATAACTATAGCGTTATTTCACCACGCAGGTTCTCCGTGAGCATTTTTATAGTTTGTTCGCGTGGCAAGTTAAGCCCCAGCACAAACATCAGCTTGGTAATAGCAGCTTCAGTCGTAATATCGGCCCCGCCAATTACGCCCATGTTCAGCAGGTATTTGCTGGTTTCATAAAGTCCCTGGTCCACGCGGCCCTCGTCGCACTGGCTTACGTTCAGGATGTATACGCCCTTCGCAATGGCCTCCTGCAACAACTTCAGAAACCACTCCGAGGTGGGGGCATTGCCTGCACCGTATGTTTCCAATACTACACCGCGCAACCCTGATGCCTGCAGAATACTCCGTACCACCTGCTCTGTTATACCCGGAAAAAGCTTCAGTATAGCCACATTCGGGTCTAGCTGGTAGTGTACTTTCAGGGGGTGTAACGGGCAAGGCAAAATGCGCTCGTCGTAAAAATCTATGTCGATGCCGGCCTCGGCCAGCGGGGGGTAGTTCTCCGATTTAAATGCATCGAAATGGCTGCTCTCTACTTTCTTGGCCCGGTTGCCACGCAGCAGCAGGTTATGGAAAAAGATGCTTACTTCCGGTACCCGGCATTTTACATGCGCCTTGGTGCCGGCAATCTGCAGGGCGGTGATCAGGTTTTCGCGTGCATCCGTCCGGATCATACCAATCGGCACCTGGGCACCGGTAAAAATGACGGGCTTCTGCAGGTTCTCCAGTAAATAACTCAGTGCCGACGCACTATAGCCCATCGTATCGGTACCGTGCAGCACTACAAAACCATCATAATCGTTATAGTTCTCCTCAATCAGCCTGGCCAGCATCAGCCAATCGTTCACCGTAATGTTCGACGAATCTATCACCGGCTCGATGCTGATGACTGTGAGCAGGTAATTAAACTGTTTCAGCTCAGGCACTCTCTCCAGAATCTGGTTAAAGTTAAACGGAATCAGGTGCTGTGCTTTCTCATCGAACACCATACCGATCGTGCCTCCTGTGTAGATGATCAGGATAGAGGCTTCAGGATCTTCGGGTGCAGCTGTATCGATGTGTACTTTTACCGTTTGCATGATTGGCTATAGTTTAAACAGGTTAAGGGCGTTTTGTGTGGTTATGGCAGCTACTTCTTCTTCGGGCTTCTGCAGGAGTTCGGCTACACGCTTGAGCACCAGCGGAATATAGGCAGGCTCGTTGCGCTTGCCACGGTGGGGCACCGGCGCCAGGTACGGGCAGTCGGTTTCCAGCACCAGATCCTGCAAGGCCACGTGGGGCAGCACTTTGTCCAGCCCCCCATTCTTGAAAGTCGCCACGCCACCAATACCCATCAGAAAGTTCAGTTCTTTTACCTTAACTGCCTGCTCTGGCGTACCCGAAAAGCAATGGAAAATACCACGCAAAGTGCCATCCTGGGCAGCAGCTACCAGCTCGTAAGTCTCGTCAAAGGAGTCGCGGGTATGGAGCACAATGGGCAGGTTGTGTTTCTTAGCCAATTCTAACTGCACCTTCAGGGCCTCCTGCTGCTGCGGAAAGAAAGTCTTGTCCCAGTACAGGTCAATGCCGCACTCCCCTACTGCCGCAAACTGGCGCTTGCTCAGCCACTCTTCCACTAAGTACAACTCACGTTCAAAGTCTTTCTTCACGTAGGTTGGGTGCAGACCCATCATCGGGATACACTGCCCTGGAAAAGCCGCTTCCATTTCCAGCATTGCATCTATGGTGGTGTGGTCGATGTTGGGCATGTAGATCTGCTCTATCCCGGCAGCGGCAGCTCTTGCCACAGCTGCTGCCTTGTCGTCGTTAAATTCTTCTGAATAGATGTGTGCGTGCGAATCAACTAATTTCATGCTCTGTTATAGCTGCTGGTTCAGGCAGTATTGCGTTAAAGCTGCAAGATAAAGCTTATTGTCGATTGTCTGGGTCAGGATTTTCAGGATGCTTTTGATTTATGTTGGTTGAAGTGTGTTTAGCTGTAGTTTTATAGTTGACGTTTCCTGTTGATTAGAACAAGCCTGTTGTTTCATAGCCTCTTGTATTCCTGGGAGCTTTACTCACCCTTTGTGTTATAGTAAGCTGGGCTCTCTCGGGCCGAGTGGCCCCGTCTTCGGGCATCGCGCTGCTGCCTTCTTGCTATCCTCCTGCGTCAGATTGCCTGCGGCACCGCAATAAGTCAAAGGCGCTCAACCCAAAGACTGAAATCTTTCACATAGCTACAGTTACTCTATAGTTTGATCTAGTAAGCTTCGACCTTTCTCGTGGTTGTAGTTCTGTAGGGACAGGTCGCGACCTGTCCGCTCTTGGTCTGTAACTATAGAACTATAGCTACAGCTATAACAATGGCAGAAGTTTATTGCTGGCGCGGGTTTGCAACCTTATCCTGTCCCATAACTTTTTCAGTTTCGGCCATTTCCAGCTAAACATCGCTGTGACAGTGTAGAATTATCCCCTTGAGGGGATTATAGGGGTGTTCTTTGCCTGAGGAATTGCCTGAATAGATACGCTCAAGCTGCCCGCCCCTGCATTTTACACCCCTGTAGTCCCC
>DATBUF010000287.1:0-7104 GCA_036516435.1 Pontibacter sp. | reverse complement strand
CATTTTCGAGTGCTTTTCCGATCAGGTAACGGATAGTTTTCATTCCTGACTCCCCTACCTCATGCAAATGGATATCAATGCCTTTATGGTGCTCTAATGCCAGCTGCACTGTAAAATCCAGAGGTTTTTCGATGCTGCCATCGATGCTAAAAGGGTCCAGACCGCCGATAAAATCAACGCACTTAAGTTGCGCTACCTCTTTCATGAGCGGTGCCGAGTCGGTGTAGTACAAACCGTGCTGCGGAAAGGCGACCAGCTCTGCTCCAAAAGATCTTTTCTTGTTCCGGAGTGCGCGCTCCAAATTCTCCAGCGACTTTAACCCCGACGTGGTATCTACATTAAAATGTGTTCTGGCAAAGGTTGTCCCGTAGTGCTGCAGTAAATTAATCAGCTGTTCGGCACGCGGCACCGATGTTTTCAGCAACTCCGGGATAATTTCCTGCTCATAGGCAATCATGTCCTGCACCGTATTTCGTTTGGGCGAAAGCGCCTGCCAGGGCAGTCCGTACAAGGTCTTGTCCAGGTGAATGTGCATGTCCTTAAACGCCGGCAGCATTAACTTTTCCCCGGCATCTATGGCATCGGCGTGCACATCATTGGCAACTATAGCTCTTATTTTGCCACCCTCTATTTCGATACAGAAAAGATCTGTCTTTGTACGGATAACCTCCTGCGCATCGTAAACAAAGCCGGTTTCCAGACGCACATTCTTTAAAGTATACCGGCCCTCAGCAACAGGTTGATATAGTGACTGCATGATCTAACGTTTCTAACATAGCAAATTTAAAAGGTAGAGCTCCGAAGTATGTGTACAGATTATGCCCTGTGTTGTACAGATTATGCCTGCTCTTTAAACTGGGTAGGCGCCATCCCGGTCTGGGCTTTAAAAAACTTCGAGAAGCTGGCGTGGTCGTAAAAGCCCAGCTCGTATACGATATCTTTAACAGACATTTCCGAGACCTTCAGCAACCGTTTGGCTTCGAGTAAAATCCGGTCCTGAATGAGCGAAGACGCTGAAGCATTGAGGTTTTTCCGGCAAACGATGTTCAGGTAGTTAGCCGATATATGCAGCCGCTCGGCATAGAAAGCTACAGAGCGCTCCCGTTTAAAATGCAGTTCGATTGCACTTAAGAATCTGGAAATAATGGGATTGGAGTGGTACGTTTCAAAATCCTTAAAGCTACTTTCCACTATCTTGCTGACCAGTAAACCGATTACCTGGCTGCGGGCCTGTACGAGCTCCCTGAAAATTTCCTTCTCTTCCAGCGCCTGCCGGATAGCCTGGAACTCATACAACAGCGCCTGGTAATCTTTTTCTGAAACTGTAAATACAGGATGCTGCTGATAGTAAGAAGAAGAAAACCGAAGCGAGGGCGAAAAGTGCTCGAACCACTCGCGGCTGATCATCAGTTGGTAGGCAACCGTTTCCTGCTCAATTTTCCATTGGTGTACCTGGCCGGGGAAAAGCAGGTGCACCTGGCGTTCCTGAATCTGGTATTCCACAAAGTCAATGATGTGTGTGCCACTCCCCTGCCCGAACAGCATGATAATGAAGAAGTCGTGCTTATGCGGGTGCTCAATAGAGCGCTCGCCCCGGAGCTCATGAAACAGCAGGTTACTGGCCTGCGATTGCTGCCCGCTGAATTCCTGAATGTTTAAAACGGGAAAGTAGTCTTCCTGATGCTCCATTGTGGCTCAAGTTACTACCTAATATCCAGAGTTTATAGCACAGCCACTTCGTTCTGAGCTGTTTTTACTCCTCTAAAATCTTTACAATTTCTTTAAAGCCTCTTGTTCTGGCATGCTGCAGAGGCGTTATGCCATCATGGTCCGGGATACGGAGGTCCGCGCCACCGTCTTTTAATATCTGTACAATCTGCTGGTACTTTTCACTTCCATCTCCCAGCACTATAGCCTCCATTAAACCCGTCCAGCCCAACCGGTTCACATGGTCAACCGGAAATCCTTTGGTTTGCACCAGTACTTTCACTGTTCCTACGTGGCCCCGCTCGCAGGCCGGTATTAACGCGGTGCCGTGGTAGCGGTTAAACACATCAAACCTTGCCCCGTTTGCCAGAAACAGCTTCACCAACTCCGTCTGGCCGCTGGCTCCTGCATACAGAAAAGGGCTGTCCAGTCTGTCATCCTGCCTGTTTACATCTGCACCATGGGCTACCAGCAGTTTCGCCATATCTGTTTGCTCGTTTATAGTTGCAATCAAGAGCAGTGAGCGTTTATGCTGGTCCTGCGTGTCTACATTCGCGCCCTTCTCCAGAGCATTTGCGACGGCTTTCAGCTCATTTTTCTTTACTAAGTCGATAACTTCCTGTTGCTGCATAACTTCTTCCACTACATGCCCACCGGCACCCGACTGGCAGGTATTTAAATTTAATAGACTAAGGGAGAAAAGGAGTAATAAGACTTTCATGGGCATACATTTTCGGGTTACGGGCAATGCACGTCTACGCACCTGTACGGACGCCTTACAAACTTAGAACACAACATTGCCCTCATGCACAAGGGATTGCACGTCGGAAACTCTGGAAACCGCTTCGGCAGAGCAGCTGGCATTTAAGAAAACCAGGTTGGCTTTGTCGTCTACCTTTGGCCATTGCCGGTTGCCCTCGTCGTCCAGCGGAAGGATGTTGGCTGTGGCTAGTTTCAGGCTCCGGGATAAGAGGAACTCTGTTGCGTAGCCGTATAGTTGTGCCATAACGTTGGCTTTCTGCAATACACTACCTGTTCCGAAGGTATTCCAGTGGTCCACAATGCTGTCGTTACCTGTCAGTACTTCTACGTGGTGCTTGTACAGGGCAGGTATCGGCATTACCAGGTTGCCGAACGGGATAGTAGACACAACACCGATCTGTGCCGCACCCAGCTTTTCGGCCACCTCTTCCTGCCTGGTCTTGTCCAGTTTCGCTAAAACAAAACAATGGCTCAGGTATGTCTTCCCTCGCAGAGCAGGGTTCTCGTTTACTTTTTCGATCAGGTACTCAACTGTTCTCAGGCCGGATGCTCCTGTCTCGTGCAGGTGAATGTCGATGCCCTTGTTAAAATCCAGCGCCAGTTGCACCGTAAAGTCAATCGTTTTCTCGATGTTTCCATCAATGGTATGCGGGTCCAGGCCTCCTATAAAATCAATGCCCATGCCGGCGGCCTCTTTTAAGTACGGAACCGAGTCGGTATAAAAAACGCCATGCTGCGGAAAGGCCACCAGTTCTGCTCTGAAACCATTCTTTTTATGCTCCAGCGCCTTCTGCAGATTTTTCAGGGAGTCCAGCTTAGAAGTAGGCTCTACGTTAACGTGGCTCCGTGCAAAACCTGTCCCCTTAGCCTGCAGCAGCTCGATCAGTTTTTCTGCTTTTGCGGTCGAGTTCTTCAACATTTCCGGAAGCATCTGCTGCTCCAGGGCAATCATGCCCTTCACACCGCCTGTTCTTTTCCGGACAGCCTGCCAGCGATCGCCATAAAATGTTTTATCCAGGTGGATGTGCATGTCTCTGAACGAGGGCAGCATCAGCATTCCCTTAGCATCCACAGCTTTCGCCTTTGGCTGATTCGGTGCTATTTTCGTGATCTTCCCCTGCCTGATCTCAACATAAAACAAGTCGGTTTTAGTAGCCACCACTTCGCCCTCTTCGTATTCGAAGCCGGTTTCAAGACGCACATTCTTCAGGTTTAGCTTTCCTGTAGCAGCTATAGTTCTATTCTCCTCCTCCGTAAAGGGCTCAGCTGCTGCCATGCCTGGTGCCAGGGTTAGCCCGAGCATGGCTATAGTTGTGTTTTTTATAAAATCCTTGCGCGAAAGGTCTTTTGATGTATCCACTTGTTTGCTTGTTTTTCACAAAGTTAACCCGGCATGGCATGTAGAAGAGGTAAGCTTTATAACAATGTTTGTACGATTTATATGATTTAGCTGAACCGGAAATACAGGAGCAACAAGCAGTACCTGATTGCATTACCCTACAGGCTTCGCAGTGGCTATTGCAGGAACTATAAATTTGCTATATTGTACAGGAGAAACATACGATATGCCCGCTACAACCTCTACATGAATTTACCTAAGTCTTGCAGCATGACGGCAGAGCAGCAAATTGAAATACCACTCAGCAAATCCAAAATTGCCCTGATGCTGATCGGGAGTCTTATTTTTGTAGCTATCGGGCTCTGGTTTGTGATAGCACCACCCGCAATCACTAATACCTTCTGGGGTAACCCAACCAAACTCGCCATACTTGGCTATGCAGCAATCATTTTCTTTGGCGGCTGTGCCGTTTTCTTTGGCAGCAAGCTACCTCATACCAAGCCTGGCCTGGTAATCAACAACACAGGTATCATCGATAATTCAGGCGCCCTGGCCGGCGGGTTAATCCTATGGTCAGATATCGAAAACATTGCGCTACTGGAGATCCACAACCAGAAGCTCATCATGCTTGAAGTAAAACAACCTGAAGTGTACATAAACCGGCAAAAGAATATACTGAAGCGGAAATTGATGGAGCTGAACCACAGAACCTACGGAACACCGCTCAGCATCACCACAAATGCACTCTCTGTGCCGTTTCAGGAGCTATTTGATATGATACTGCAGAAGTTCCAGGAGACCAGCCAGCAAACTGGACACCACGCAGCCCTGCTGCCTGAAGAATAGGACCTTACTATTTATAGTTCCTGATTCTTATACATCAACACCAAGACCTGCGCCCGAGAAGAACAATGATGAAAAAGATAATACTAGTACTTCTTTGCTTTCTGCTCTGGAGCACTGGAGTTTCAGCACAGGACGTGCCGGTTAAAATCAGCAGCTCCGAGACCTATGAGCTCTCCAACATCATTTTAGCTATCACACCTTATGGCAAAGCGGACCCGTGGGAAGTTTACAAAAAATCAGGTTACTACCAGGATGTTATCCGACACTTTAACCAGTATGCCCAGCACCCGCTCATAGCCCGGGTTAACTACTCCCGCGAGGAATGGGACAAGTACCTCAGCTTCAGAACAGATGCCTATGCCTTTGAATTTGATGCAGAAAATAACCTGAAACGCAGAGTACCCTTTCATACACAGGAGGGACTTAACCCTTTTGAAGAAAACCTGGCACTGGTGAATGATTTTGTAAAAGTGTCAGGCTTCAGGGAATTTTACAGCCACCATAAGCCCTATTACGATTCGCTTACGGTGGCCTACCAGCAATCGCAGAAGTTGCCGGAGATGCTTTCTTTCCTGACGAGAGAATTCGGGGCAGAATGGATGAGTGCAGACTATGCCATAGTTTTTTCTCCACTGGTTTACCGCATGAACTGCCACCGCAAAGTAAACGGTGTCGCAACTGATTTTATCACGCTACCAGAGTTTGTACTCAATAAAACCGCACAGCAACATGTTTCGGAAGAGCAATTTGCATCGGGGCTACACATGCTGTTCACCGAAATGGATCATGGCTTTGTAAATCCTGTATCGTATAAGTACAGGAAAAAGATCCTTAAGCACTTTGACAACAAAAAATGGGACAGCGGGAGCGGTTATGCAGAACAAGACCCACTTGCCCCCTTTAATGAGTACATGACCTGGGCTGTATACGACCTCTTCCTGCACGAGCACTTTCCGCAGGTAGCGCAACAGGTAAGCCAGAACTGGGCCATGCAGAACGAAACACGTGGGTTTTATGCAAGTGCCCTGTTTCATGCAAAGCTGAAAGAACTTTATGAGAACAGGAAAAAAGGGCAAACGGTGAAGGACCTGTACCCGGCCCTACTGAAATGGTGCGGTAAAATACAGCATGGATTAACACAGCCCGTTATTGCAGGTAGTCAGCAGCATAACGCAGAAGCCACTGAAAGTACAAGAGTAAAATATGAGGTGGTGTTCAGCGAGCCGATGGTTGAACTGGATTCCTTTGACGTAATACAGATAGCAGAGAAGCAGCCGGTGGTACGAAACAGAGTGATCATAACAAAAGAAAAGAACAGCCTCCGCTGGAGAGATGGCGGCAGTAAACTATACTTTGAGCTGGACCTGGAGAATGGCTACAAGAATCACATCTTCTTTAATGCCCCCTGGGCTACCCAAACAGCTCTGAAAAGTAAAAAAGGAGTTCATCTGGTACCCAACAAGTCTACTATAGTTACAAACGTACAGGTAAACAAACTATAGCACCTGGTTGCAGCCTGCCGACTGAAACTACTACATCATACCCAAGCCATACGTATGCCTAAAGTTATTCTCATACTTGCCCTTTGCCTGCTGAGCCAGCTAACTATAGCACAGGACACAACTTACTTAAAAGTACATTTCCTGTATGGTTCCAAACCACACCCTGCCCACAAGGCTACCGAAGAAAAATGGTTTGGCGGTATTTTGGGTGGCCATGTAGGCATAGAGGCTGACACCAACAAGGTTCTGAATTTTGTGCGGGAAGGCAGGTTTCACTGGTTTACGCATAACCGCAAGCCACACAGCACCTACATTGTACTTTCTCAGCAGGCTTTCTACGACCTTTACAGAACCAGCTCGGATAGCATCAGGAAGGCCATCGTTTATATTCCGGTAACGGCACAGCAGAAACAGCACTTCGACAACATTTCAGCAGCTTACCTCAACCAAACCCCGTACGACTACGCCCTGACCGGCATGCGCTGTGCCGCTGCTACATATGAGGTACTGGCGCAACTGAACATAGTACCGGCCTATAGTTCTAACAGCAAAACAGCTACTAAAGTACTTTACCCGCGCAAGTTACGCACTACATTATTCGCACTGGCTACAGCCAATGGCTGGAAAGTAGTACACACTCCCGGCACTACCCAGCGCATCTGGGACAAGGATAAACAGTAGCGGGCAACTATAGCAACATGCAGTACGCTGCTCCTGCACGCAGCGTTTAAAGCGAAAAACTATAGTTACAGTGATCTGAGATGCCCGGTTAAACTATAGCTACTGCACCAGCAACTACCTAAACTATAGTTTCTCCTGCTTTTGGCCCGGTAACTATAGACTTCTGAAAACTATAGTTTTACAGCAGCTCCTTAGTTTTACAGCAGCTCCTTGCTCGGATCCCAGAAGAGTTTCTCAAAATCTACTACCTGGTCGTTTTCAACCTTT
>DATBUF010000286.1:0-4205 GCA_036516435.1 Pontibacter sp. | reverse complement strand
CAGGTTCAGGGCGAACTCAGGTTTACGGGCTACCATTTCCATTACCCTGTCCTGGCCTACTTTGCCAAAAAGCACATCCAGCAGCGGAATAAGAAGCGTAAAGTTGAACAATCCGAAAATGATGCCCAGGAGAGTATAAATGGTATAGAGCGGAACAAACCGGCTATAGGGTTTTGCAAACTGCAGTATCCGAAGGTAAGTCTTCATGTTAAAAATATGTGTTGCCTGATAGCGAAACACTTACGCTGAAGCAGGCAACTATAGTCTCTTGCTTTTCTGAGACAGTAAGTTAGATGTTGTGATGCTGATCCGGTTTTTCCGGAATCAGGTGCAAAGATAACGCTTAACAATTAGTTTTGAGTCATTGTGCCCGATGAGGCAAACAAAAAACGGCTATACCTGCCTTTACAAGTATAGCCGTTGCGCCTGGTAACTATATTCTTTAGAACTCGTGCAGGCGTTGCGGTATGTTCCAGCGCAGCGCAAACGACGTGTAAGCCGTGTTCAGGTCCATGGTGTTGATCTTGGCATCTGTTCTGCGGAGTATCTGCTTCAGGTCTACAAACACATTATGGCGCAACTGAAAACTGGCTGTCAGGTCCAGGTGCAGTTGGTTGGTGGTGTTGCCTTGCGCAATTTTGTGCCCGTAATCGCCGGGGCGTTTGGAGTAGGGCAGGTTCGGGTTGCCACCCCAGTTTATGGTGTCTGTTGCCGAATATTCGTCCTGCCCGTATTTGGTGTAGATGGCCTTGCCGGTCAGGTTCAGGCGCGGAAGCGGCTGGTAACGTACTACCCCGATCAGCTCGTACAGATTGGCACCGGTTGGGTGTGCCAGCGGCTGGTTAAAATGCTGTAAGTTTCTATAGTTGTCTAAGTGCTGGTAAGTATACGGCCGGATGATGTTCACTTCTCCCTGCAGGTCCAGGTTGTCTACTCCCAGTGCATTGATATACTTGGCGCCAAGCTGCCCGGCCTGTTTGTTGGCCCACCAGCCGTTGCCAGCCTTCACTTCATTCAGTAAGAATTCATCAAGCATCAGTTGTCCGTATAGTTGCACGCGGTTACGGATGTTCCAGCGGAAGTCGGCGTTTAGTGTTACGTTATCTTCGCTGCCGATGGCCTGTTCCACGCTTCTGTAAAAGATGATCGGGTTCAGGTACTGCAGCTCAAAGCGGCCTTTGCGGCGGCCGAAAATCACTGTTTCCGAAATGCCTATATCAAAGTTGTCGGTTACCTGCACGCCTAGCCTGTGGAAAGCCATGTACTTCTTGTCGAACAGCACATCCTCAGACAAGCGTCGGTACTTGGCGGTAAGCTCCTGGAACAGGTTCATGTAGTGGATGCGCCAAACCTGTGTATTGAGCTTCAGGAAGAAAGCCGGCGGAGCATAATCAGAGAGGATAAGCGAGCGGTAACCGTTACCTATAAAGTGGCGGTCGTGGCCCAGTTGTATCTCCACGTGTTTGGTTAAACTATAGTTCAGGTAGCCGCGGGCATTTAAAAAGTCGAAGCCATCACCTTTAAAGCGTTTCCACCAGCCCTCGTGCGGTACTACATTTTCCTGCTCAAAGCGTCGCACCACATACTCCGGGAACTTGGCCTGCGTTTCGGCAATAAAAGTATAGAAGCTCAGCCGGTTGTCAATCATGCCCTCTATCTGTACTCCACGCGTGTTGGTATAGCTTATCCCATCCGACTGGTTGTCTTTGCCAAACTCTACATGCAGCACAGGGTTAATGCGAACTGTAAAATCGCGGCCCTCGTGGTGGTACAGGTCGGTGCGGTTTCTGTAAAAAGTATTTAAAATGGGGCGCTCGCTGGTATTGTCTTCCTGGTCGGTATAGTTCCAGTTGTCGTTCAGCAGGTACTGGATGTTAAACTGATCTGCCCGGCTCTGTGCGTTACGGGCACTGATTTCAGCCAGCTGTGCAACATCTTTTCTGCCAAACGGACGCACAGCAGGGTGCAGCGAAGGTGTCTCGTTGTTCACAGGCTGATTGCCATACAAGATCTGGTAACGATCAATCAGGCGGTAAATATCCGGATCATAGGGCACGTAGGTATCCTGGGCCTGCAGGGCGCTGCCGCCGGTAAGGGTAAGCAGCAACAGCAAACACGCTAGCTTCTTCATGGGCTGATGTGAGGTAAGTATAAAAGAGTTGTTTCCAGAAACCCGAATTTACAGTTTTTATATGATTTTGTTCGGCTCTGATTGAAAATATACAGGATATGCCTGCAGCAATATACCGCAACAGGAATGCAGGCGTGGCAACGGGTGCCAAACTATAATTTTCGCAGCAGAGATTGGTGCATGTGCGGCATTGCTGTATCTTTAGCAGGTAAAACACTACGGATAGCATGCAACAGGAGAACCTGCATATTCTTACAGCAACGCCCTCATTGGCGAACCATTTTGTAGCGGAGCTGCGCGACGTAAATATACAGCACGACAGCATGCGCTTCAGAAGAAACCTGGAGCGGCTGGGCGAACTGCTTGCCTACGAAATATCAAAAACGCTGCCCTATACTGCGGCAGGTGTTACTACGCCGCTGGCCCAGACACAAACCCAGCTGCTGGTTGAGCAGCCGGTCGTGGCTACTATACTACGGGCCGGTCTGCCGCTTTACAACGGCATTATGAACTATTTCGACAAGGCTTTCAGTACGTTTGTGGGGGCTTACCGGGTTGAGGAAGAGAATACCGAACTACAGATAAACATGGAGTACCTGGCGTCTACCAACCTGCACGATAAGATCCTGATATTGGCTGACCCGATGCTGGCTACCGGGAAATCATTGGTGAAATCGTATAAAGGCATGCTGCGCCATGGCAAACCCAAGCAGGTGCATGTGGCTGCCGTTATCGCCTCTCCCGAAGGTGTGAGGTACCTGCAACAGGAGATACCCGAGGCTCATGTATGGCTGGGTGCCCTGGATGAGCGCCTGAATGAGAAGGCCTATATTGTGCCCGGTCTGGGCGATGCGGGGGATCTAGCATTTGGGCCTAAGATCTGATACTGAACTTAATAAGTTTTTCGTTTTGTTGAAGTGGTGTAGCTTACATCACTATTGCTATAGTTCTGTAAACTTGCTGGTATACTGCAATTTGTAGAGGTAAACAGTTGCGTATAATAGAACTATGAGGAGAGTCTGTTTATAATAATACAACTAATAGGAAGGTCTGCGTGGAAGTAGTTAAGTATCTGTCTGTTTACCTGGTAAGCATGATCAAGTTTTTTGCGGGGCCTGTTACAGGGGTATCGGTGGGGCTGACGTACCTGGAGTCGGTGCTGCTGACCATTGCCGGTATGATGACCACTGTGATTATATTTTCGCTTATCGGAAGAGAGTTCTCGAAATGGTGGGCAAAGCGGCAGCGTGAAAAAAACAAGCCGGTGTTCAGTAAAAAGAACCGTCGCATCATTAAAATCTGGAAAAATTTTGGTGTAGTGGGTGTGGCCTTTTTAACGCCTATCTTACTAACGCCTATAGTTGGAACTATAGTAGCAGCTCTGTTTGGGGCTCCGCGCAAGCAAATATTTGTGCACATGCTGTGGAGCGCCGTTGTCTGGAGCGCCCTGCTGAACCTGATGGTGTTTGAGTTTGGCGATTTCGCCTCGAAGTACTTCTAACTATAGTTTAAACTATAAATCAGAAGGGCCTGCAATCTATAGTTGCAGGCCCTTCTGATTTTAACGCTTTCTGCTGCCTCTCTTTTTGGTTTTCTGCCAGCCCGAGTTTCTGGGGTCTCCTTTCTTTTTACCCTTCTCGAAGTTAGATTTATGCCGGCTCTGCTTTTCATGGAAGGCACCTTTAAAATCAGGATTTTCGTGCCGTTTCTGGCGGTCAACTTCCATGGCAATGTCCTGCTGCTCTTCAAAAGTGGTTTCGTGTATTTCGACTTCCTCCGGCAGCGGCTGTTCCGGTATCTGCATGCGAATAATCTTCTCTATCTTGCGCACGTGGTACATTTCGGCCTCGTTGGCAAAGGTAATAGCGGCACCTTCCTGCTCGGCACGGCCGGTGCGGCCAATGCGGTGCACGTAATCTTCGTACACAAACGGCACGTCAAAATTGATCACGTGGCTCACCATCGTTACGTCAATGCCACGCGCGGCCACATCAGTAGCTACTAAAAAGCGTACATCGCCACCTTTAAAGGCTTCCATAGAATTGATGCGGGTATTCTGCCCTTTGTTGCCGTG
>DATBUF010000285.1:0-3493 GCA_036516435.1 Pontibacter sp. | reverse complement strand
TGGCGGGGCCTTCTGCTATTTTAGCGTGGTAGCTGCTGTGGTGGGGGGTACCGGCATGCCGTCTGCAGTTTTCCGGCGCTTTTTCAGGTTCAGGTTGTAGATGATCACGGATATAAAAATAAGCACATAGGCCATCGCTTTTACCAGCGTGGTTTCTTCGTTAAAGTACACAAAGGCAATCACAAAATTCATGATCGGGTTAATGTACATCAGAATGCCAATGGTGCCGGAGGTGAGCTCTTTTAAAGCAAACAGGTTCAGGAAAAGCGGCAATACGGTAAACAGTCCGCTTAGTAAAAGCACTTTCAGGTAAAACATACCATCGAGCGTAGCTGTCGCGTCGCCTTTAAAGAAGGTATAAAATGGCCCGATGAGTGCGAAGGCGAGCAGCAACTGCAGGGTGAGCAGCACAATTTTATCGTAGGCCCGCAGAATGCGCTGTGTGATCAGGTAAAAAGCATAGCTCAGGGCAATCATCAGGCTGAACAGCAGGCTTGTCAGCTCACCAGTGCCAATCAGTACGCAGCTGATCATGCTTAGCCCGATTGCCAGCCACTGGTTTGCCCGTAACTCCTCCTTCAGCAGCAGAAAGCCCAGCATTGCTGTAAGTATCGGGCAGAGCAGGTACGAAAAGGAGCCGGTTTGTATATCGATGTGGTTGACGACATAAATAAACGTGAGCCAGTTGGTGGCAAGCAGCAGCCCGCCCAGCAAAGTGAAAACGATAAACTGCCGCTTCTCTTTGGGTGCCGTAACCCTTACTGCTCTTAGTGTGTCTGCAATGTTGCCCTTCCGGAAGAAAACGGATATAAACGCGAGCAACGCTACAGAAAACGCTACCCGGAAATACAGGATCAGACCGCTCGGGTAATCAGCCAATGCCTTCAGCGGAAAAGGTATAAACCCCCAGATCACGAAAGCCGCTATACCCGCTGCGTAAAAAGGATTTGCTTTAAGTGTTTTCATGCGGTAAACTATAAAAGAGTGCAAAGGTAGAGAATTGTTGGTTGTTAATTGTTGATGGCTGAATTGTTAAATGGTTGGATTGTTAAATTGTTGAATGGTTATTCTCAAACTCCTAAACTCTTTAACTCCTAAACTTTCTAACTTCTTAACTTTACATCTCTTAACTTTCAACTCTTAATTCCTATAGTCCGCTTATGCTCACTTTTCAGCAACTCGCAACTATAACCCACGGAAAGGTGCTGCAGTTTGTGCAACCTCTTCCGCTGATGCACCTGCTCACCGATAGCCGCAAGCTGTCGCAGCCGTCGGGTACAGTTTTTTTCGCTATTAACGGGAAGTACAACGACGGACATAAGTACCTGGCGACGCTTTATAAGCAGGGGGTAAGACAGTTCATAGTAGAGAAGGAGCAGAACTATAGTACACTTTTTCCGGAGGCGAACCTGTTGCTGGTGCAGGATGGGCTGGGAGCGCTGCAGCAGCTGGCGGCCTGGCATCGGGCACAGTTTACAGTACCTGTAGTTGGCATAACGGGCAGCAACGGTAAAACTATAGTTAAAGAATGGCTTGCCCAGTTACTGAGTCCTGACGAGCTGGTGGTAAAGAGTCCGCGCAGTTACAACTCACAACTGGGGGTACCGCTCTCAGTATGGCAGTTAAACAGCAACCATACGCTGGGTATTTTTGAGGCGGGCATTTCGCTCCCCGGCGAGATGGAGAAACTACAGCCTATTATCCGGCCAACTATAGGCATTTTCACAAACATCGGTACGGCACACGATGAGGGTTTTACCTCGCGCCAGCAGAAAGTACAGGAAAAACTAAAGCTGTTTACAGAAGTAGAAGTGCTGATTTACTGTACCGACTACGAACTGCTGCACCACGAGGTGCAGGCACTGCAGCTGAATACGCTTACCTGGAGCCGCCGGCACAAAGCCGACATAACTATAACAGCAACTACTACAGCCGGCCACAAAACGATAGTTGTATATACTTACCAGGGCGAAAAACAGCGCCTGGCTATTCCTTTCACCGATGAGGCCTCTGTAGAGAACGCGTTGCATTGCCTGGCTGTGCTGCTGTACCGCAACGTGCCGTTGGCCGAGATTCAGGACCGCCTGGACCGCCTGCAGCCTGTTGCCATGCGCCTCGAAATGAAGGAAGCCATCAACGGCTGTTACCTGATAGATGATACGTACAACAACGACCTGGCCGGCCTGGCCATTGCTCTTGATCTGCTGGCTAACCAGCCCCAGCGGGGAAAACGCACCATCATCCTCTCCGACCTGCTCGAGTCCGGCTTAGCAGAAGAGGAGCTGTACAGCCAGGTAGCCGCCCTTATAAAAGCACACCAGGTAGCTAAAGTAGTAGGTATCGGGCCAACTATAGGCAGGCATCAGGCTAAGTTTGAGGGGACTGTAACGTTCTATAGGAGTACCGCGGCGTTTCTGGAGAACTTCAGAGCAGAAGATTTCCGGAATGAGCTGATACTGGTAAAAGGTGCCCGTGTATTCGAGTTCGAGCGGATCGTGCATGCCTTTCAGCAGAAAGTGCACGGTACTGTGCTGGAAGTGAACCTGGATGCGCTGGTGCATAACCTGAATTTTTACCGCGCTAAGCTCGCCCCGGATACAAAGCTGATGGTGATGGTAAAGGCCTTTGCGTACGGCAGTGGCAGTTTTGAGGTGGCGAGTCTGCTGCAGTTTCATCGGGTAGATTACCTGGCCGTGGCCTATGTTGATGAAGGCGTGCTGCTGCGTGAAAACGGCATTACGCTGCCCATTATGGTCATGAACCCCTCGCCAGATAGCTTTGCCAAACTACACCAGCACCACCTGGAGCCGGAAATATACTCGCTGGAGCTGCTGGAACTATACCTGAAAGACCTGCCGGATACTGCCACCCGCTACCGCATCCACCTGAAATTGGATACCGGCATGCACCGCCTGGGCTTTACCTCCGAAGATTTTGAAGCCCTGTTTCAGTTGCTGAAGCAATACCCGCAGGTGCAGGTAATGAGCACATTCAGTCACCTGGCTGGCGCCGACGAAGCACTGCACAATGATTTCTCGCAACTGCAGATTCAGAATTTCAGAACAATGGCTGCAGAAGTAGAAGCAAGGCTGGGCTATAGTGTTATCAAGCATGTGCTAAACTCGGCTGGCATTATTCGCTTTCCGGAGCACCAGTTGGATATGGTACGCCTGGGAATCGGGTTATACGGAGTAGAGGCTACAGGCCAGGAGCAGGAAGCACTGCGGTCGGTGAGTATGCTTAAAACAACCGTATCGCAGGTGAAAACTATAGTGAAGGGCGAGACCGTAGGCTACAGCCGCAAAGGTATTGCCGATTCTGCAAAAACCATCGCCACTATTGCCATTGGCTATGCCGATGGCTACGACCGCCGCTTTGGCAACGGGGCAGGGCAGGTGATCATTAACGGGCAGCGCTGCCCAATTATCGGGAATGTGTGCATGGATATGTGTATGGTAGACGTAACCGGCCTGAACGTGAAAGCCGGCGACGA
>DATBUF010000284.1:0-7211 GCA_036516435.1 Pontibacter sp. | reverse complement strand
CTTGGCGGTTTGTACTCGGCGCCGGAATACCAGGAGCAGAAAGATACCGGCTACAACATTTTTTACATGGGGATTAACATTGGTGCCTTCATTGCGCCGTTTGTGGCCTCGTACCTGCGCAACAACTATGGCTGGGGCTATGCATTTGCTGCTGCCGGTGTAGGTATGTTGCTGGGCGTTGTCATTTTCTGGCTGGGTAACAAGCACTACAAAGATGCCGACGTGCGTAAGCCTGTTGCTGCCAACGACATGTCGCTGATGCGTATTTTCAGCATCGTGATTCTGCCTGCCGTAGTTGCCGGTGTGCTGGGCTGGGTCCTGATTCCGGGTAACATATTCGGTTCCGACTCTACCGACGCATTTATCTTTGGTGCTATTCCGATCATGGTGTTCTATGGTTCCCTGTGGGCACGTGCTTCTTCCGAAGACAAGAAACCGATTGCTGCGTTGCTTTCCATCTTTGCCGTAGTTATAGTTTTCTGGGCAATCTTTAAGCAAAACGGTACCGCCCTTACCACTTGGGCAGAGTATTACACCGACCGCGAAATGGTAGAAGGCTTGGAAGGTCCTGCCGGTGCGATTGGCATGGTGCAGGAAGTTGACCAGAGCCTGGCCACCGTGCCTGACTATGATCAGAACTTCAGAGCGCGTACCGATGCGGCCGGAAAAGTAATCACGAAAGAAGGCGTTTCGCCTTACCTGAATAACCTGCCGCAGGAAGAGTGGCCGAGCGATGGGCAGCCGCTGTCGCTTATCTCTACAGAGCTGTTCCAGTCCATTAACCCGTTCTTTGTAATTTTACTAACGCCGCTGGTAGTTTGGTTTTTCGCCTTTTTGCGCAAGCGCGGCAAAGAGCCATCAACTCCTGCAAAAATTATGTGGGGCCTGGTAATAACAGCCATGAGCACACTGGTAATGGTAGGGGCCGTTTACGCCGGCATGAACGGTGCTGAGAAGAGCTCTGCCATGTGGCTGGTTGGTTCTTATGCCGTTATCACGATCGGGGAGCTGTTTCTGAGCCCGATGGGCCTGTCGCTGGTATCAAAACTGAGCCCGCCGCGCCTGACTGCCCTGATGATGGGAGGCTGGTTCCTGGCTACATCTATTGGTAACAAGCTATCGGGTGTGCTGGCCAGTATGTGGGACAAATACGATCATAAGGCGCTGTTCTTCCTGGTAAACTGCATTGGCTCGCTGCTGGCTGCTTTTGCTATTTTCCTGATGCTGAAATGGCTGCGCCAGATTGTACTGGCACATACCGGTAAAAACTAACCTATAGTTTAGACTATACTTCAGATCCGCTCAAACTATAGTTTGAGCGGATTTTTTGTTTGCAGGCTCTGCGGTTCTTCCTACTTTTGAGCGCCCCTAACTACCACCTATAGTCTGCGTAGAGAGGGGGTAATGTACAACTATAACCAAGGTATCTGTGCAAAAAACCTTATATGCTTCTGCCGAACAAGGGTGGGAGTGGACTGATGTGGAGAATCCGAGCCCGGAGGAATTGCAGGAGCTGGCGCAGAAGTATGGCCTGCATCCGTCATCGGTGCGGGATTGTTTGCAGCCCGAACACCTGCCCAAGTACGAGATAGCCAACAACATTGTATTTATCATCGCACGCGTTTACGATAGCAAAGCGCATCTTGAGGCTGATACGATACAGGAACTCACCAATAAAGTAGCCATTTTCTACCACGAGCGGTTCATTATCACCATTCACCGCTATCCTGCTGAGCTTATTCCGGAGCTGGTTGAGAAGTACCTTGATACGGGGCTGGTAAAATCCGCTGCCAGTCTGCTGACCAGGATCATGCGCAGCGCCTTCCGGACGTTTGCGGCCCCGGCCGACAAGTTAAGCGATGAGCTGGATTATTACGAGACCAAGACTTTTCTGCAGGCGCGGCAGGTTTCGTTAACCAAAGGCCTATATCACTTAAAAAGAAAAATTTCTGTATCGAAACGGGTCCTGAAGTTATCTGACGTCATATTGGACAACATGCGGCTGCAGCAGCTGCCTTCTACCGACATGCAGGACCTGCAGGACCTTTACGTGCACATGGTAACGCTGTACGACGAACTGAACGAGAGCAGCAACCACCTGGTCAATACTTATATCTCGCTTTCGTCGCAGAAAACAAACGAAGTGATGCGGGTGCTGACCATCTTTTCGGTGTTCTTTATGCCGCTTACCTTTATAGTGGGTATTTACGGGATGAACTTCGAATTTATGCCGGAACTGCACACAAAGTACGGCTACCCGGTGGTGCTGGCTTCTATGGCCCTTATTACAGCGGTAGTATATGTATGGTTCCGGCGCAAAGGCTGGCTGTAGCTAACTGATAAAGATCAGCATATTAGCTGATGCCGGTCATTAAATCAGATGCACGGCTGCGTTAATTTTACACCAGAAACTAAAGCAGAGGCTGTTAAGTATAAGTTAGCTACCTTTGCGTCGTAAACCAAAAACGTGAAAAACCTCTTTGTCATATCGCTCCTGGCTGTCATGCTGCTGCAGATCTTCAGCAAAGTGTTGATTGTGGCAGATTACCAGGCGAACAAAGAGTACATTATGGCGTTTCTGTGCATTAACCGCGAAAAGCCGCAGCTGCAATGCGAGGGTAAATGCCAGCTCACCAAAAAACTGAAGGCCCAGCACGAAGCCGACAAAAAAACAGAGGAGCGCGGTCAGAAGCAGGAAATACAACTCAACCTGATTTGCCAGAGTTTTTTTACCCTGCCCGGCCAGTTTAAAGCAATCGAAGCTTCCCGCACGCCGGAGTATACATGCAGCTATAGTTCTGTAGCTTACCACAGCATCTTTCATCCGCCCAGATTTATAGTTTAACCTGATGGCTTTTTAGCCGCCCTTGCATGGTTTTGCGCAGGTGTATGCCTGTTGCCCTCTGAGCTATGCCTTTTCTTTTCAGATAAACTATAAATATTACTTCCATGAGAAGGTTATTACTATTTGTATTTGCTGTGTGCCTGCTGGCACTATGCCATACCACGTATGCCCAAACTATAGTCACCGGGCAGGTAATAGATGCTTTAACAAAGGAGCCGCTCTACGGTGTAACTGTACGGGCGAAGCAGGCCAAAACCGGAACCATAAGCGGTGCCGACGGCAAATTCAGCCTCACTACTACATTGCCCGGCGATTCGCTGGTATTCTCCTACATCGGTTACGATGCGCAGCAAAAGCCCCTGCATACGAGCGCACTGCTCGTGCAACTACAGCCCTCCGTAAACCAGCTGAACCAGGTCGTAGTGTCAGCCAGCCGCGAAGCTGCGGTGCGCACCGAAATTCCGATCGCCATCAGTGCCATTTCTAAAGAAGTGATGTTGGAGACCAAAGCCGTATCGCTGGAGCAGGTGCTGAACAAAGTAAGCGGGGTGTACATGGTAAACCTGGGCAATGAGCAGCACACCATGGCCATTCGCCAGCCAATCGGTTACAAAAGCCTGTTCCTGTACCTGGAAGATGGTATTCCGATTCGCACAACCGGTAACTTCAACCACAACGCGCTCATCGAGATCAACATGGGTGCCCTGCGCAACATTGAGGTTATCCGGGGGCCTGCCTCGTCCCTGTATGGCAGTGAAGCCATCGGGGGAGCCATCAACTTTATTACACAGGCACCGGCACAGATCTTTACAGCCAAACTACAGACCGAAACCAGCGACAAAGGCTACCGCCGTACCGATTTCAGTGTATCCAACACCTTCGGTAAACTAGGCGTGTATGTGGCAGGCTATTATGCAGCGCAGCGCAACGGCATCATCGAGCACAGCGATTTCGACAAGCTGGCGCTGACGTTCCGGGCAGACTATACGTTTACCCCACGTACCAAACTGATCACATCAGCCAGCCTGGTAGACTATAAAACCGACCAGACCGGCGGCCTGGACAGCACCCGCTTCTTTAGCAAGGAATACAGCAGTCTGCACACGTTTACGTACCGTAAGGTAGATGCCCTGCGCATCAGAACAACGCTGGAGCAAAGCTGGAACGACCGAAACAGCACCCAGCTTACCGCTTTTTACCGCAACAATGCCATCGGCCAGAATCCTTTTTATGCCATCCGGAATGTAAAAGGCAACCCGGCAAAAGCAAAAGGGGAGATCAACGAGGATGCCTTCCAGAGCTATGGCCTGATCGCACAGCACAAAAAAACATTCACTTTCCTGAACGCACAGCTCATCAGCGGCATCAGTGCAGACTATAGCCCGGCTACCTACCAGGCCGAACTGATCGACATTGACCGTGATGAAACCGGTAAGTACACCAACTATAGCCAGACCGGCACGCTGCTGACAGACTATAAGGTAGACCTGCTGAACACTGCTGCTTATGCCCAGTTTGAGCTGAGCCCGCTGGAGCACCTGAGAGCAGTAGCTGCCCTGCGCTACGACCGCCTGGACTATCGTTTTGATAACCACCTGGAGCCGGGAGCCTACACCGGTGCGCCCGATGAAAACAATGGTTTCAGGAGCCTTACCCCGAAGCTGGGCCTGACCTACGATTTTGGCAGAGACAAAGGCGCGTATGCCAACTATAGCGTTGGTTTTACGCCGCCGCAAATAACCGAACTCTACCGCGGTGTGCAGGTGCCCACCCTTAAACCCGCAGACTATAACAACTACGAGCTGGGCGGCTGGATCAGCTTTGCAGATACCAAAGGTTACCTGGATGTAAGCGTATACCAGCTGGATGGCCGCAACGAGATTGTATCGGTAAGGGTAGACGATGGCTCTTATGAAAACCAGAATGCTGGCCGCACCCGCCACCGCGGCGTGGAGTACACGCTGAAGTACGCGCCTGTTCAGGGTGTGAATTTCAGATTCAGCGGCACTAATGCCAACCATACGTACATCGAATTTACAGAGAAAGGCACCGAATTCGGCGGCAAGGAAATGGCTACGGCGCCACGTTTTATCAGCAACACCGAAGTAACCTATAAACCTGCCGCCGTAAAAGGTCTGCGTTTAGGGTTAGAGTGGCAGCACATGGGCAAATACTTTCTGGATGCTGCCAATACCGAAAAATACAACGGCTACGACCTGCTGAATGCCCGTATTGGCTATACCCTGGGCGGACTGGAACTCTGGACCAACATCCTGAACCTGACCAACGAGCTCTATGCCACCACTGCCGACAAGTACAGCTACGGCAAAAGTTACCGACAGGGCGCACCCCGTACGATACACATGGGGCTGGGCTATACTTTCGGAGCCAGAACAACTAAGTAAGATTTAACCGCACAGAACATGATACGCTCATTTCACATACCTTATAGTTTTCTGTTGATTGTGGTCCTTTTGTTTACCGGCTGCAACCAGCAAAAGCAAGCAGAAAGCCATTCTGAAACTATAGCAGCACCTGCCGCAGCTATCCGCATCTCAACGGAAGGATTATCGGCCTCATGCCCTTACCTGACCAAAGATGAAAAAGGGAACACCGTACTGAGCTGGGTGCAGGCAACCGATACTACCGGCAATTACCTGGTGGCTTATGCTGTGTCCGGAGATGGCGGCAAGACCTTTGGCGAGCCGCAAACAATCCCTACCACCAAGGGGGTGCAGCCGCATGACGAGAACCTGGCCAAGATCCTGTTCCGGCGCAACGGCGACATCATTGCCATGTTCCCGGTCAGCAACCCGAACCCGAAGAACAGCTATGCCGGACTGGTATTCTATACCCAGTCGTTTGACGGCGGCAAGAGCTGGACCGAACCAAGGCAACTGGCCGAAGACACTGAAAACAGCATCGATGAGCGCTATTTTGATATGGAGGTGCTGCCCAATGGAGAAGTAGGCGCCATCTGGCTCGACTCCCGCAAGGAAACTGACAAGGAAGGCTCCAGTTTATACTTTGCTACAACCAGCGGCCGCAACGGTTTCGTGGGAGAGAAGGTAATCGACACCCAGTTGTGCCAGTGCTGCCGCACCGACCTGTACCTGGATGAGCTGCAGCAGCTGCACGTTGCTTACCGCGGCATCCTGAACGACAGTATCCGCGACATGATGCACTTAGTCTCTTCAGATGGCGGCAGGACTTTCTCGAAGCCGGAACGCATCAGTGCCGACAACTGGGTAATTGATGGCTGTCCGCATACCGGCCCTGCGATGGTGTCGAACAAATTTGGGATGCATTATGCCTGGTTTACCATGGGAGGCGGAAGCGGGGTGTACTATAGCCAGAAGGAGCCCGGTAAAACTTTTACTCCCCGCGAAACTATAAGCAACGCGCTGGCAGCCAGGCATCCGCAACTGACCACCTTCGGTAACGGCAAGCTGGCCGTAGTCTGGGATGAACGCGGAAACGACAGCAAATCCGGAAGTTATATTGGCCTGCAGCTCCGCAACGGGAACGGCGCGCATTTAAAAACCACGCAGTTGACAGCAGTAGACGGCAGTGCGTTGTACCCGGTCATCGCAACTATAAATAATGAGGCGCTACTGGTGGCATATACTGTGAAGAAGGACAAGCAAAATGAAGTGTGGTGGCGGTTGGTTCAGCCAGGGTTATAGGTTTATAGTTAGTGTTGCTTGTGGTATAAGCTATAGTTCTATAGTTGATGTTGCAAAGCTATGGTTTTATAGTTGGCTGTAGTCGCTGATATGCACCAAGCCTGTTGTTTCATAGCATCTTGTATTTCTGGGAGCTTTACTCACCTATCGTTTTATAGTTTGCTTTGGTGCCCTCACGGCCGGGAGGCCCCGTCTTCGGGCATCGCGCTGCTGCCTTCTTGCTATCCTCGTGCCTCGGATTGCCTGCGGCACCGCAATAAGTCAAAGGCGCTCAACCCAAAGACTGACATCATGTCAATAGCTAAGCAATAGTTTGGAGAGAGGCTATAGTTGCATAGCCTTTCTCGTGGTAGTAATTCCGTAGGGACAGGTCGCGACCTGTCCGCTCTTGGTCTGTGACTATAACACTATAGTTGCAACTATAGCAATAGCAGAAAGTCCCCTCTCGGGAGGGGTAGGGGTGGGTTATACCAGCAGCAACTATAGCACTATAGCCTCAACTATAGCAAAGGCTGCTGGCGCGGGTTTGCAACCTTATCCTGTCCCATATCTTTTCTGGAAAAGGGCTCAAATAAGCTAAATTTGTCGGTTTTCAGAAAATTAAGTTGGAAAATGACCCCTGCTGATTTAAAAAGCCTGAAAATGAGCTTGCATTCTCAGGAAAAACAAGGCTTAAAGAC
>DATBUF010000283.1:0-2837 GCA_036516435.1 Pontibacter sp. | reverse complement strand
TGGTGGGCATGCTGCTAATGCCCCTGCTGGTGCATGGGCAACTGGATAGTCTGAGGCGCGAACTGATCATTAGCAGGCACGATACTACAAAAGTCAGGGTACTGCTGGCCATTACAGATGAGCTGCTGAAAACCAACCTGGACTCAGCCTTATACTTTATAAACCAGGCAGAGCAGCTTTCCGCAGAGCTGAAAGCGCCTACCGTAAGTGCGCAGGTCTATGCTCTGAAAGGGAATATACTTATACGACAAGGCTTTTACGACAATGCACTGGAGTATTGCCTGAAGGCGCTCCATACTTTCCGGGAGTTGAAGGACGAAAGGCGCGAATTGGGACTCTATAATAATATTGGGGCGATATACGACCGTAAGAAGGACTTCAGGAAAGCCCGGGAATATTATTTTAAATCCTACGAGCTGCTAAATAAGATTAAGCCGAGCATGTCTGGCGAAAAGTATGCTGACTATGCCGGGCAGATGCTGAGTAATATTGGCGCGACCTACTCCAGTGAACAGAATTTTGAACAGGGAATGGCCTATTACCAAAAGGCGCTTGTATTAGCTAAAAAGTATAAACAGGAAGCGGTAATGGGGCTGCTGCATACCAACATCGGGATGCTGTACATGAGCAGGGGGCAGCTTGAGAAAGCCCTGGAAAATGTAGAAAAGGGATTAGCGCTTCGGCTAAAGACCCGCGATAACGAAGGAGCGGCCAAGTCTTATGGATACCTGGGCTCCTACTATTTTGCGAAAAAAGAATACCCGACAGCTATCGAGTACCTGGAAAAGTCTTTTGACCTCGGTGAAGAGATCGGGGCTTTAGCCAATAACGTGCGGGTGGCAGATATGATGAGCAAAGCATATGCCGCGCTCGGCCAGTATGAGAGCGCCTACACTACCGGGATCGTACACAAGCAGCTAAGTGATAGCATCTCTAATGAGGAGAGTACCCGTAAATTTGCCCAGCTAGAGATGCAGTATCAGTTTGACATGCAGCAGCAGGCTGAGGCGGTTCGGCAAAAAGAAAAAGAGCTCAAGTACCTGGTAGCAGGCAGTATTCTGATGCTGATCATCGTGATTGGCATTGTGCTTTACATCATCCAGCGCAATAAGGCCCTACGTAGCCAGCTGGCACATCAGCAACTACAGCTCGAGAATCAGATGTTAGTAGAGAAGCTGGAATTCCGGAACAAGGAGCTTACCACGAACGTGCTTTACATTGTAAAAAAGAACGAGCTGATCAACGATATCTCAGCGCGACTGCTGGAGTTGAAAAAGCAGCTGAAGAAGGAAAATGCCAAGCCGATGGAAAGAATTGTGCTGGATTTGCAAAGCGAACTGGACCAAGGCGCGTGGGACGAGTTTGAACTGCGGTTTCAGCAGGTCCACGAAGAGTTCTACAACGAGCTGAACACCCGCTTCCCGGACCTGACCCCAAATGAAAAAAAGCTTTGCGCCTTCCTGAGGCTGAACATGACAACGAAGGAGATCAGCTCTATCACCCAACAAAGTATAAAATCAGTAGAGGTAGCCCGCACCCGCCTGCGTAAAAAGCTGGATCTTAACAATACCAGCACCAACCTGATTACCTACCTCTCGCAACTATAAACTATAGTTTAGGAAAGAATCAATCTAAGATGCAGATCAGGTGGCAGCTATCACTAAAGCCACGATCAGCATCTACAGATTTAACCTATAGTTCGCCTATAGTTGCCCTGCCTTACAGCTATACCCAGGAGCGGGAATCGAACCCGCACACCACAAGGTTATAGTTGAGGCAGCTCTCTCCTCATTACCCAAACTATAGCTCTGCTTTATTTGCATCCAGGTAGCAACGCTGTTTTAGCATTCGGCCAGCTCCTCGTGCGTGGCATGCTATAGTTCCCATCCATAAACAATACCAATCCCTTAAAGCACGCCTCCTGCAGATTTAAACTATAGCACCGCTTTTTGCCCTACGTTTCTTGTGTAAGTGTTATTTGTCCTGATCGTCAAATAGTTATGGTTTGTTGTAGTGGTTTTGTAGGGTGTTTTTTCTGTGCTGTAGTGGTTTTGTATGTGCCTTAAATGCTGCTTTTAATCTTCCAGAGGATAACATGCATCCGGATTACCAACGGAGAAATTTGTGAAAATGAAGAATGAAGAGCCCGCAGACGAACATGCATTTTCGGAGGAAGAAATGATGAGGCTGCTCGACAGAAGAAAGGACCAGGTAGCTGCTTTGCTAAAAGTACTGAACGGCGTGCAGCCAACCGGTAGCAGCAATCCCATCCCTGCCGCAGATGAAGACGGCAACTAAAAACAGAAAACTAATAACCTAAATCTAACTATTACTAACCTTTAATTTTTACTTATGAGAGACGTATTTACAAGTAAATGCCTGCTCCTATGTCTGTTGTGTTGTTGCCTGCTGTTTACGGCAGGTAGCGCACGCGGGCAACAGCAGCAGGCGTACCAACAAGGCGTAGTCCGGGTGAAGTTCTCCCCTACTATGGCCACCAAACTGGCGGGCACGCAGTTGCGCCGTTCTTCAGATGGGGTAGCTTTAACGGGTGTGCAGGCCATTGACGCGCTTAACACCAAGTACAAGGCGAAAAGCTTTAAGCGTGTGTTCCCGGATGGGGGCAAAAACGAAGCAAAGCACCGCAAGCATGGGCTGCACCTGTGGTACGAAGTAACCTACGAAACCGGTGCAAGTGCCTTGCAGGTAGCCTCCAGCTACAAGCAAAGCGGGCAGGCAACAAATGCAGAACCTGTTTATGCTAAAAAGCTATACGACATGCCTGCTGCAGGTGAGCTGCCTTTCAACGATCCTTACCTGAAGTCGCAGTGGCACTA
>DATBUF010000282.1:0-5557 GCA_036516435.1 Pontibacter sp. | reverse complement strand
CCTTTGTGGCCGGCCTGTACCATGTTTACCAGCAGCGGGCAAGGGGCATATTTCGGGTTGCCAAAGCCATCGTGCAGCACGTTCAAAATCGAGAGGCAAACGTCCAGGCCAATAAAGTCGGCTAACTGCAGCGGGCCCATCGGGTGTGCCATACCCAGCTTCATGATCGTGTCGATTTCTTCTACGCCGGCCACGCCCTCGTATAAACTATAGATTGCCTCATTGATCATCGGCATCAGGATGCGGTTTGCCACAAAGCCGGGGTAGTCGTTGCACTCAGTAGGAACTTTGCCCAACTGCAGCGAAATATCCATGATCTGCTGCGTTACTTCATCAGAAGTAGAGTAGCCCCGGATGATCTCCACCAGCTTCATGACAGGCACCGGGTTCATGAAGTGCATGCCGATTACCTTGTCCGGGCGGTCGGTTACTGATGCGATTTTGGTGATAGAGATAGAAGAGGTGTTGCTGGCAAGGATAGCCTCTGGTTTGGTAAAGCTGTTCAGGTCACGGAAGATCTTCAGTTTCAGGTCTACGTTCTCCGTAGCAGCCTCAACCACTAAGTCTGCCTCCCGCACACCTTCCTGCATGTTGGTGTAGGTGGTGATGTTTCCTAACGTTTGTGCTTTCTGTTCTTCGGTCAGGTTGCCTTTTGCAATAATGCGATCCAGGTTTTTAGAAATGGTGCCCAGTGCTTTGTTAAGCGCTTCCTCCGAGATATCTACCAGGGCCACCGGGAAGCCATTCTGAGCGAAAACGTGCGCAATGCCATTGCCCATAGTGCCGGAGCCGATAACTGCAACTTTCTTCATAGATTCAGTAACGTATAGTTTGATACAGGTACAAAGCTATAAGAAAATCTCAAATTCTTCAGAAGGATTCAGGCGTATCTTGGCATACTTCAAATTTCAGGTGTCCTGTGTTCTGGCCGGTAAGCCAAATTTTTTTGGACTGTCTGCGAAATATTATTTTATGTCTGCAGTGCTATAGTTGAGCTGTTGTTCTGATTTAAATGTGATGATAGTTAGCTGATTAAACTTTGGGATGAAGCTGGATGGCCTGTAAGTATATAAGTTGCAACATCAGTTTTATTCTTAAAAAATAGGCATTTAATAAATCCTTTATGATATATATGCGTAAAAGCTTAAACAAAAAAGTGCAACTATAGTGAGCTTAGGGTTAAGCTGCAGTAGTTGCTATACATATAAAAGATTCAAACTATGGGAAACTTACTCTATATCATAGCCGTGGTGCTTGTAATTTTCTGGCTCATAGGCTTTCTGGGCTTTCCGGATGCCGTTGGTGGTATCATTCACGTGTTGCTTGTACTGGCTGTAGTTGCCGTGCTGCTTCGCCTGATACGGGGTGTCTAACTTCAGTGTGAAAATCACGTTATACAAGAAAAAAGAACATCACAACCTTCATTAAACAATTAAAACTATGGGAAATTTATTGTATATTATAGCAGTTATCCTGGTGATCTTCTGGCTGATCGGCTTCCTGGGCTTCCCTGATGCTGTTGGCGGACTGATCCATATTCTATTAGTAATCGCCGTTATCATGGTGCTGTTACGTCTCATAAGGGGCTAACACAACTATAGATTCATACACTTAAAACAAAAAAGGACCGCCCTGTAAGGCGGTCCTTTTTTGTTTTACATAGCCACAGACTTAGCGCCTGAATGGCAGGTTGATTCCGGCACGTATAACCGGGTTGTTATAAGGGTTCACCGGATCGTCGCTCACATTGTAGAGCAGCAGCAGATCGAACGAGGCTTTTTCGCTGATGCGCTGGCGGTAGCCGATGCCAACCAGCGGCAGCATCAATGTTTTGCGCGCTTTTTCAAAAGCTGTCTGCGTGCTGTTTACATACAGGTACTCACGGCTCAGCGTTTCTATTTCGCCGTGGGCAAGTAAGGCACCATCCCCGATATCCACTACTTCTACCTGTGCAAAGGCACGGCCGCCATAGTTGCTCAGCGAGTAAGGCCCATCTTTTATGTAATGATACACAGCTCCCACACCTGCACTAAATCTGTCTGTAACACGGTAGCCAATAATGGGCAGGAGCGAGATGTTGGTATAAGTGCCAAACTGCAGGCCCAGGCTGCCCCCAAAATATAATCTGTCTATAAACGCTTCTTTTTCTTCTGCCTCTGTGTCGGGCTGCTGCACTACTTCCGGCTGCGTTTGCACCGGAGGCTTAGGTTGTACCCGGGGCTGCGGCTTAGGCGCGTATACCGGCTGCTGACTGCCCGGAGGGCCTGTTGGCAGCGAGGGTTTACGTTTTACCGTATCGGGCTCCACCTGTGCGAAGGTGGTGAAGCTGCAGCACACAAAAAAGCAAAGTGCCAGCAGGCACTTTGCAGTAAAGAAGGTCGGTTTTACAGACATACTTTTGTTATACCGTTGCGGTTTGGTACATTTTTTTGCGCAGTTCGCGGATATTTTCGTCCTGCAGGTACTCTTCGTAAGTCATGCGCTTATCGATCATGCCGCTTGGCGTAAGCTCGATGATGCGGTTGGCTATAGTATCCACAAACTGTAAGTCGTGTGATGAGAACAACACTGTACCATCAAAATCTTTCAGGGAGTTGTTTAGCGCCGTAATCGATTCAAGGTCCAGGTGGTTGGTTGGGTCGTCCATTACCAGGAAGTTACCGGACTGCAGCATCATTTTAGAGAACATGCAGCGTACTTTCTCACCACCCGATAACACGTTCGCTTTTTTCAGCGACTCCTCACCCGAGAACAGCATACGGCCCAGGAAACCACGGATAAAGCTCTCGTCTTTTTCTACAGAGAACTGACGCAGCCAGTCTACCAGGTTCAGGTCGGTGTTAAAGAATTCCGCGTTATCTTTCGGGAAGAAGGCCGCATTTATAGTTGTACCCCACTTAAAATCACCGCTGTCGGCTTTCTCTTCGCCGGCCAGTATTTTAAAGAAGGTGGTAGCGGCAATGTCGTTTCGGCCCAGGATGGCAATCTTATCGCCCTTATCTACCATAAAGGTTACATCCGTAAAAATTGGCTGGCCATCTATTGATTTGCTCAGGTTCTCTACGTTCAGCAGCTGGTTACCGGCTTCGCGCTCAGGCTTAAACGCAATGTACGGGTACTTACGCGAGGATGGTTTAATATCATCAACAGTAAGTTTCTCCAGTAATTTGGCACGCGAGGTAGCCTGTTTTGACTTGGAGGCATTGGCGCTGAAACGGCGGATGAATTCCTCCAGTTCTTTGCGCTTGTCTTCTGTTTTCTTGTTGGCATCGGTACGTTGCTTCAGGGCCAGTTGGCTGGAGTGGTACCAGAAACTATAGTTACCGGCATACATCTGTATCTTGCCAAAGTCGATGTCAGCTACGTGCGTACAAACCGCATCCAGGAAGTGGCGGTCGTGCGATACAACTATAACGGTGTTCGGGAAATTGCCCAGGAAGTTCTCCAGCCACATGATCGATTCTGCATCCAGGTGGTTGGTAGGCTCGTCCAGCAGGAGGATATCCGGGTTACCAAATAAGGCCTGCGCCAGCAGCACGCGCACTTTCTCGCTACCACTCAGGTCTTTCATCAGAGAGTAGTGCAGGCTTTCGCTGATGCCCAGGCCGCTGAGCAATTCAGCTGCTTCGTACTCGGCGTTCCAGCCTTCCATGTCAGCAAACTCGCCTTCCAGCTCGGCAGCACGCTCGCCATCCGCATCGGTAAAATCAGCCTTGGCGTAAATGGCATCCTTCTCCTGCATAATATCGAACAGGCGCTTGTGGCCCATGATCACGGTCTGAAGCACCGGAAACTCGTCGTAAGCAAAGTGGTTCTGCTTTAATACGGCTAAACGTGCCTTAGGCGGTATTTCTACGGTACCGGTATTCGGGTCAATCTCGCCTGATAAGATCTTCAGGAACGTAGATTTACCTGCCCCGTTAGCGCCGATTAAGCCATAGCAGTTGCCGGGTACAAATTTTATGGATACATCTTCAAATAATGTGCGCTTGCCATACGACAGGCTTACATTGTTAGTACTGATCATGCTTTTATGTTAGAGAATTTAAATTGATTCTTAGCGCAAAAATATAAAGAAATACCGGCTTTCGCGAAAGGCCCGATCCGAGACTATGGCACCGGCTCAGGAACGTAGCTGTAACTTGTTTTATACCAGCAGGTTCTGTCCGTACCGGGAAAAAATTATGCTGCAAATCACAACGCCGCCGATGCTTCTCTAGTATATAGTTTAAATAATATTCGGGTAAAGGCCCAAAGGTAATGCTTAATTACATTTCGACGCTCTTTTACTAACCCAAAATACAGGTAAACTGTTCATTCTTAAATAAGTAAATAAGTACCCTAAACTTACATAAACATGGCACTCGGAAAAATAACATATCAGAAAGTTTCACTAAAGTACGGTATTCTGGTTGGCATAGCGCATATAGTTTATTTCCTGATCATGGGCGTGCTGGGGCTGCACCATGTGGTGGAGCTTTCCTTCCTTAGTTCTGTCTTTCTGGTCATCGGTATTGTGATGGCAATTTCTAAGTTTAAGAGAGCCAAAAACGGCATGATCAACTACTTTCAGGGGCTTGCCATTGGTGCAACCGTAGGCGTGGTGTCGTCTACAATCCTGGCCTTGTTCCTGGTGCTTTACATCACGGTTTTCGATGCAACGTACCTTGCACACCTGCAGGCGAGTGCCTTCTTCCCGCAAAGCATCTCCTTACTGGCCTTATTTGTCCTCACTATTATTTACGGCTCATGGCCTGGGTTCTGGTTAGCTTTTATTGCCATGCAATGGTTTAAACGCGCCGATCACTCCATGGCAGAGCGTGTGTAAGTACTAACCTAACCCTTACCTATAGTTAAACACAATGGAAAAGCTAAGCCTGAAGTATGGCCTGTTTACAGCTGCCGCCCTGATTGGTTACTTCCTGCTGATGAAGCTGCTCGGGCTGGCACATATTCTGGAGCTCCGGTTCCTGAATGCTGTGATACTTGCTGTGGGCATTGTAATGGCTTTGCGTGCGTACAAGCGGCTGCAAAAGGGGCAGATCGGGTACCTGCGTGGGTTGGGCACTGCCTTTTTAACTTCGCTGGTAGCCACTACGTTGTTCTCTGTGTTTATGCTCGTTTACATCAAGGGGTTCGATGATTCGCTGCTGGAGGTAATTGCGGCCGACCAGTTGTTCGGAGATCGCGTTGCCAGTACACCGGGTATTGTCATTTTTATGGTGCTGATGCTGGAGGGAATAATTTCTGGAGTGATGATCGGCTTTATAGCTATGCAGTTCTTCAAGCGCCCGGAACACACCCTGATGTAATAACTCTGATAGAAAGCTCATGTAACTCTAACACTACAGGGCCGCCGGTACTCTTCTCCGGCGGCCCTGTAGTGCTGAGGGGATGTTGCTAACGAACGGTGTTGTCCGGCCGCTGAATAATCTGCACTACAATCTCGTGCAGGTCTCCTTCTTTATCTTTCAGGCGGTAGGTAAGCTGCGGGTTATCCAGGGTGTGGTCTGCTTTTACATCTACTACCTGTGTCTGCTTTATTTTCTTTTCCAGT
>DATBUF010000281.1:0-6391 GCA_036516435.1 Pontibacter sp. | reverse complement strand
CCTGAGTACAGGTAATTGGACGCTGTACCAGTCTATTCTGGAGCAAACTGCTGGCCGAGATGTGATTGTATCCGGTAAGCAGGCCGTACGCTTTAACCAGAAGAGAACAGACGAAGCGGTACTGCAGATGAACTTTGACCTGCCGAATGGTGCTTCTAAGGTAACAGTGTGGTATGCTACTTACTACACAGACCCTACCAGCAAATGGAAACTGGAGTACTCACAGGATCAGGGTGCTACCTGGACGCAAGTAGGCGATGTTGTTTCTGATGTAGAACGTAAGCACAAGATGGCTACTTTTCTGATGGATATATCAGGGCCGGTACGTTTCAGAATCAACAAGTTAGGTCTTGGTACAACAGAACCAAATGGCCGCTTAGGTATCGACGATTTTGCTGTTTACCAGAACTAAAAATACCCTTTAAAGAGAGGCGGTTCATGTACTGCGGGCCGCTTCTCTTTTACTTACCTGCAGCCCAAAGTACAAACTATAGCTGTTGCGCTTAAGCTGTGCTTCACCTAACCTGCCCGGTAACTATCGTTTATAGTTCAGGCATTTTCAAGTCAATCAGTTCTAATTCCCTCTCACCCGATCATGAATCGCAGAAACATACTAAAATCTATTGGCCTGGGACTCGGTGCCGCTCTGATCAACACCGACGCACTGGCTAAACTTTCTGAAAACACTTACGCCTACAAATTACCGGAGAACCCGCTGTATAAGCCTATGGAGAAGCCGGTAACGGTAGTTACCATTGGGGCAGGCAGCCGCGGAACCGTATACGGCAACTTCGCTTCTAAATTTCCGGAACAGCTAAAGGTGGTGGGAGTAGCTGAACCGAATACCTTCCGCAACGAAAAATATAGCCAGCAACACGACATTCCGGCTGAGAACTGCTTCGAGAACTGGGACCAGCTATTTGCCCGTCCGAAGTTTGCGGATGCCGTGATTATCTCCACACCCGATAACATGCACTACGAGCCCTGTATGAAAGCGCTGGCGCTGGGCTATGATATACTTCTCGAAAAACCAATCGCCCCAACCGAGAAAGAGTGCCGCGACATCCTGAAAATGGCAAAGAAGACAGGCCGTATAGTTGCCGTTTGCCATGTGTTACGCTATGCCCCTTATTTTGTAAAAATGAAGGAACTGATTGCTGAAGGAGCGATAGGAGAGGTGATCAGTGTGCAGCATTTTGAACCGATAGAGCACATGCACATGGCACACTCTTATGTGCGTGGCAACTGGCATAAATCTAAAGAAACTACACCTATCATACTGGCCAAGTCGAGCCACGACCTGGATATTATCAAGTGGGTAATCAATAAACCAAGCAAGCGCATTGCCGCCATGGGCGACCTGAAATGGTTCCGCCGTGAGAACGCCCCGGAGGGCAGCACTGCCCGCTGCACCGATGGCTGTAAAGTAGAACGCGAATGCCCTTACTCTGCTGTAAAGTACTACCACGAGAAGCGCAGACGTATCCACGTGTTTGACCTGCCTGCCGATAAAAACGAGCACGCCGATGCCATTATGGAGCGACTGAAAACTACGAACTATGGCCGTTGCGTGTACCGTATGGAAAACGACCAGCCTGACCATTATGTAACCAGCATCCAGTTTGCGGATAGTGTTACGGCCAGTTTCTCGATGGAGGCATTTACTTCGTACGCGCGTCGCCGCACCCGTGTAATGGGCTCCATGGGAGATATGGTAGGCGATATGGACGAGCTGGTGGTAACCGACTTCAGAACCGGAAAAGAACTGAAACTGGTGCCGAGAGCCGAGGATGTGGATGGCTATAAAAACAGCGGCCACGGCGGTGGCGACTGGCTGTTGGTGCGCGACTTTGTACAAGCCGTATCGCAGCAGAACCCGGACCTGCTTACCTCTACTATAGATGCCTCCATAGAGTCGCACATCATGGGCTTTATGGCCGAAGAGAGCCGTAAGCGCAACAAAATAATGGACATAAAAATGTAAGGCGATTGCCCTGCATCAACTATAGAGTATCAAATTTTGCCATGCTGATCTCTGATCAGCAAAAACAGCTAAACCTATCATGCTAAAGCTAAAGTACCTGTTTATTGCCGTTCTGTTCGTGTGCGCGAGCTGTAAAGACGGGGAGTCGGAAACTACAACTCCAGCGCCTGCTCCGGGTGCGGAAAACGTGAAACCTATTGCTGCCACTTTCCCGGATGCTGTTTTTACAGATGTAAGTACGGTACAGAAAGGCACTGCTTCCCTGACTATACTGGACAGGCTGATTGCCCTGATCAATGCCACCCCGGAAGGAGAGGCCATTCACCTGAACATTTTCCTGTTTGATTATCAGCCACTGGTGCAGGCAGTAAAAGATGCCAATACAAGAGGCGTAAAAATGCATGTGATGATGGACCTGAGCCGTCAGGAGTCGCATGAGACAAACCCCATGACGATGACCGAACTGAGACGCCCGCTAGAGGCTAAGGGAGGTGAAGTGATCTCTGTGGTGAACGATGCCAGTACTTCTGCCATCAACCACAACAAGTTTGCGCTCTTTACAAAAGTGAAAACTACCGGAGGGGTAGTGGAAAACCTTGTGTTCCAGACCTCGCACAACTTTACCCCGGATGATGCCCGCAAGTACCAGGATGCCCTCACGATTGCAGATGCAGGACTATACGGTGCCTATAAAACCTACTGGACCGATATGAAAGCGAAAGCTTCGTCGGGAATGAAGGATTACTACTACAAAGAGTATGAGGATGCAACAGCAGGTATAGTTGCCTACTTTATGCCGAAACGCCGCAACGGCACTTCTTACGGCGACGATACCATTATCGGGTTCCTGAGCAGCATACAGGATCCGGCTTCGGCAACTATAAAAATCGGTATGTCTGACTGGACAAAGACCCGCCTGAACATTGTACAGAAACTGAGCGAACTGCAGGCGCAGGGAGCCAAGATAGAGCTGGTGGTAAAAGATAAGATCGACCCGGAAATTATGACCGGCGTGCGTGAGCTGCAGCAAAACGGCGCTACAGTGAAGGTGTTTGCCACCTCCAGGAACAACATACACGCCAAATTTATACTGATTGAAGGGAACTGGCAGGGTGCTCCTGCCAAGGTGCTGATCACGGGCTCGCACAACTTTACACAAAACGCCCTGCGCAACAACAACGAAACCATGCTGCTGCTGAAGAACCACAAGCTTTTTGCTGACTACAGCGCCTATTTCGAGAGCCTGAAAGCAGTGCCGGGTATTTAATAACAGGAACAATGATGAAGCGGAGATCCTTTTTAGAACGCATTCTACTTTTTTCGGGGGGGCTTGTGCTGAGCGGCGGCTTTACTTCTGCTGCACTGGCTGCGTCTAAAACAACTATAACAGGTACGGTAAGAGCCGGACGAAAAAAGCTGGCAGGTGTTATTGTATCAGATGGCTATAGTGTGGTGCAGACCAACCGTAAAGGCAGGTACGAGCTACCAGTACATGCAAAGGCCAATTTCGTGTTTGTATCGGTACCGGCCGGTTATGCTTTCCCAAACGAGAACGGCATTGCCCGCCATTACCAGGAGCTGCGCAAGGAAACCCCACAGAAGCACTATAACTTTGAATTAGCAGCTCTACCCACCGATGATACAAAGCACAACTTCATTATCTGGGCTGACCCGCAGACGCAGAATGAGCAGGATGTAGTGCGTATGCTGACAGAAGCCGTGCCGGATGTGCAACAACTACTGAAAGGCATGGACAGCACCGTGCCTGTGCATGGCATTACAGTAGGCGATATTGTCTGGGACCGGTTTGAGCTGTACGAAGACTATAACAAAGGTGTGGCGGCTATGGGTATTCCGTTCTTCCAGGCGCTTGGCAACCACGACCAGGACCTGAACAAGGGCGGCGACGAAGTATCGGATGATACGTTTGAGGCGACCTACGGACCCACTTATTACTCCTTTAACCGGGGCAAAGTGCACTATGTAGTACTGGATGATGTACGCTACCTGGGCAAAGACAAACAGTACGATGGCTATATAACAGAGCACCAGTTGGAGTGGCTGAAGAAAGATCTTGCCTTTGTGCCGAAAGAGCACCTGGTAATACTGTGTCTGCATATTCCGGTGCATACGCATGTAAAAAACCGCCACGACCTGTACCCGATCCTGAAGAACCACAAGGTACACATTATGTCGGGGCACACGCACTTTAACCGCAATGTGATAGAGGAAGGAATCTTTGAGCACAACCACGGCACCGTATGTGGCGCCCTCTGGACAGGCCCTGTCTGCGGCGACGGTACGCCAAATGGCTATGGTGTGTACGAAGTAGACGGTACGGACCTGAAGTGGTACTATAAATCGATGGGGTATGAGGCCGACCACCAGATGCACGTGTACGTGCAGCCGCAGGGTAACCAGAAGCGGGTACTGGCCAACATCTGGAACTGGGACCCGGCGTGGAAAGTGGAGCTGTATGTAGATGGCAACTATAAAGGTGCCCTGCAGAACGTGATCACACACGACCCGCTGGCTGCTGCCTTGTACCAGGGCAAGGATCGTCCGGAAGGCCGGACATTTGTGAACCCCAAAGAGACAGAACACTTTTTTGAAGCCTTCGTGCCCAACAACACCCGCGAAGTACGCTTTGTAGCGACAGACCGCTTCGGCAGGAAGTACGAAGGCACCAAAGTAGTAGCGTAACTATAGTTTAGACCTTAGAATATAGAATGATTCGTAAGATTATACCAGCAGCACTAACCGCTGTATTGCTGATGACCGGTTGTAAAAGTACAGAAACTATAAGCCAGCAGCGCCCCGACCTGCCAGCTTTCGATACTGAAGGCCACCGTGGCGCACGTGGCCTGATGCCGGAGAACACGATCCCGGCGATGATGACTGCCATTGACCTGGGAGTAACAACCATCGAAATGGACTGCCATGTTACCAAAGATGGCAAGGTAGTGGTAACACACGACCCACACATTAACCCGCTGTATGCCCGCACCCCCGACGGACAGGATATCCCGAAAGCAGATGCGAAGAAATACGCGATTTACCAGCTGAACTATGACGAGGTACGCCGGTTTGATATGGGCACAAGGCACTACGACAAGTACCCGGAGCAGCGTAAAATGGAAGCGCACATTCCGCTGCTTGCAGACCTGGTTGATTCGGTGCAGGCCTACCTGAAAGCCAACAACCTGCTGCAGGTGTTCTACAACATCGAAACCAAATCGGTGGCTGATGGCGACAACGAGATACACCCGGAGCCAGCCGAGTTTACTACCAAACTGGTAGAGGTGCTGGAAGCCAAGAAAATCACACCGTGGGTGATCATTCAATCTTTTGATATACGTACGCTGCAGGTGCTGCACCAGAAGTATCCGCACATCAGGGCATCGTTGCTGGTGAGCAATAAAGATAGCTTTGAAGAGAACCTGGAGCGCCTGGGCTTTACCCCGGATGTATACAGCCCCAACTATAAACTGGTAACGCCGGAGCTGCTTGCCAAGGCGCACGCCAAAAACATAAAAGTAATTCCCTGGACAGTGAACGAACTGGAAGACATACAACGCCTGAAAGCAATGGGCGTGGACGGTGTCATTTCAGATTATCCGAACCTGTTTAAAGAGCTGCAGAATTAAGAGTGGTGTTTTAATTCTAATTGTCGACTCTACTCCTTCTTAGGCGGATTTGTGGTAAGATGTATCGCCTTTGACAGGGGTAGGGGAAGACAGCTCATTCCGGAACTTTAAAATTACTGACAACAGCATCTGCATGAAACTGAACTATAGCTTCTTTCTACTTGGTGTAGCCTGTACGCTTTTCTGTACAACAAATGTTAACGCACAGGTATCCTCAGAGCCTACATTCTCTTTATCGGGAGAAGATACAAAGCCCGTAGTTATGCGGTATGACAGCACCTACCGCCCGGCTACCTGGCAGGTACAGGTAGATTATTTTAAGAGTCACCCAAACTCTAAAAAGGACATCATCTTTCTGGGCAATAGCCTGACAGCCCACATGGACTGGCTGGAACTGTTGGGAGAGAAACATGCCCGTAACCGCGGTATTTCCAGCGATATTACCTTTGGTGTGCTGGAGCGCCTGGACGAAGTAATTGAAGGCAAACCGGCCAAGGTGTTTCTGTTGATCGGGATAAACGATATCTCGCGCAATGTGCCTGAGCACGTGATACTTGCCAACTATAGCAAGATCGTGCGCCGCATAAAAGCAGGCTCGCCGAAGACCAGGATTTATGTGCAGACGCTGCTGCCTACCAACAACAGCTTCGATAAGTTTAAGAAGCACTACAACAAAGAGAAAGAAACTGCCACGGTAAACCAAGGCATAAAAGAGATTGCTGCCCAGGAGAAGGTAACACTGATAGACCTGCATCCGCAT
>DATBUF010000280.1:0-17418 GCA_036516435.1 Pontibacter sp. | reverse complement strand
CTTTCATAATCCTCAGAAATTAGAACTCCTGAACAGCCTGGTGCACCCGCACGTCGGGAATGACTTCACAGAATGGGTGGCAGCTAATGCAGAAGCTCCGTACGTGCTCAAAGAAGCGGCCCTGATGTTCGAGTCAGCATCGTGGCGACAGATGGATGAGATCATTGTTGTAGCTGCTCCCCTGGATGTACGCATCAAGCGTATTCTGCAACGCGACACACACCGTACCCGCCACGATGTAGAGGCCATCATCAGTAAGCAGCTCCGGGAGGAGGAGAAAATCGCACGCGCCCAGCATGTCATTTACAACGATGATGCCCAGCTCCTGATCCCACAGGTGCTACAGCTGCATGAACAATTCCTTTCAAGGGCATAAGCCCAGCCCTGTGACCTTACCATTTATTTTGTAGCTACTACGAGACACTCACTGGTATGCGAGGCTGTAGTTTGTCAGAATCAGAATTTTCAGGATTAGTGGATTTGCAGGATTAGGTCTTGCTATAGTTTGAGACCGTAGTTACATAGTTGTAGTACTATAGTTTTATAGTTGCCCCTCTTCTGCTGTTTCGGACATCCGTGTCCGAAGCCTCTCTGCTGCGGACTTCCTAGTCCGCGTCGCTACTGCCATGGCTATAGTTCTATAGTTGCTGATCATTGTCCACACTGGCTATAGTTTGGCCCTGTGGCCCAGTTGAGTTACAAACTCAACATCATAGTAAGACACGGGTTGCAAACCCGCGCCAGCAGCCTAAACTATAGTTGCAGTTATAGTTCTATAGTTCCAGACCAAGAACGGACAGGTCGCGACCTGTCCCTACGGAACTACTACCACGAAAAAGCTCGAAGCTTATAGTTGCAATCTATAGTTAAGCAGCTACTATCAAACTGATCACAGTCTTTGGGTTGAGCGCCTTTGACTTGTTGCGGTGCCGCAGGCAATCCGAGGCACGAGGGTAGCAAGAAAGCAGCAGTGCGATGCCCAAAGATGGGGCCGCTCGGCCCGAGAGAGCCAAGCCAACTATAAAACAAAGGGTAAGTAAAGCTCCCAGGAATACAAGAGGCTATGAAGCAACAGGCTTGTGGCAACCAGCAACTACAGCCAACTATAGAACTATAGTTTGGCAGCAAACAGTAGCAAACTATAGCTAGGCAGCAGCAAGTAACCCCAACTATAGTTCGGCAGCCTGGAGGGTGATGGAAACAAGAAGGAGACAGACACCAAACTCAATTGAAATGAAACTGCAAGCAAATGTAAATCAGGGAATTATACTATAGCCGGAAGTGCAGCGTTAGAACTGAGAAGGGGAGTATTCTTCAGAAAAGTATAGACATAAAAAAAGGACAACTTTTTGAGTTGTCCTTTGTGGGGCGTACTGGATTCGAACCAGTGACCCCCTGCTTGTAAGGCAGGTGCTCTGAACCAGCTGAGCTAACACCCCGTTTTTTGTTTTTGAAGACCTTTTGTCCCCGTTTGATGATGCAAATATGGGGGCTTTTTCTGAGACTGCAAAACATTTTGAAAAAATTTCTTAATTTTTTTTCTGAGTGGCAGCGCCTATTGCTCACCTGTAATTACTGCTGTACCTTTATCTTTTGTAAGATGCTTAAAATCTGATAATTCTCTTGAGGCAGAAAGGTCTTGTTAAAAAAGTGCTACTTTATGTGGCTGCTATAGTTGTTGGTATCCTCACCATCGCTTTTGCACTTGTGTACACTTATCAGGACAAAATCATCAATCTTTTTGTAGCAGAGGCGAACAAGCATATCAAAACAAAAGTGGAGGTAGAGAAAATTTCACTCTCACTTCTCGATAAGTTTCCGCAGGTGGCTGTGTCGCTGGACAGGGTAAATGTGGTGGAGGCAGTGCCCGAAAGCTCCGAACCACTAGCCAGGCTAAACAAACTGTACTTTACATTCAGCATTTGGGATGTGCTGCGGGGCAGCTATAATGTAAACGAACTTTACCTGGAGGAAGGAGCTATTTACGTGCGGGTACTCGAAGATGGCAGCGTGAACTATGAGATCATTAAAACAGATACTACGGCAACAGAGAGTAGTGATTTCGCCTTTAACCTGCAGCAGATAAACCTGCACAATGTCGCGTTGCATTACAACGATCTTAGGCTGAAACAGGCTTATGCTGCAAATGCTCACCAACTGCAGGCAGCGCTGGTGATAACCCCTGAAACGATAGGCATAAAGGCCAGCGGCGATGCCACTATCAATACGATAAGCCTGAGCAGCAGCGAGTACTTTAAAGATAAGCGGGTAACTATAAACACAGCGCTGCAGCTAGACCGGCTGCACAAACAGATTGCCCTGGCACCATCCGGAATTAATGTGGAGAACGCTGCCTACGAGATAGCCGGAACTATAGCCTATGGCGGCACAACTGAACTCGACCTGACACTGAACGGCAAAAATACCAGCATCCAATCTATGCTCTCGCTATTGCCGCAGCATATTACCAAACAGTTCAGCCAGTACCGCTCTGATGGCGAGGTATACTTCAGCGGAACAGTAAAGGGCAGGATGTCGTCTAAAAGCACGCCTGCCGTTACATTTCACTTTGGTTGTCGTAATGCCACCTTCTATCACCCGGATGTGAAGCAGCGCATCGAGAAGCTGAATTTTGAAGGGACTTTTACAAATGGAGCGAAGCAGAACGCTGCCACCTCGGCACTTACCCTTAAGAAGCTGACAGGCTCACTGCACAACAGACCCTTTAAGGGGAACATTGCTTACAGTAATTTTAAGAATCCAACTATAGCTTTTGACCTGCAGGGCATGGTGGATGTGGCCTATGTGCTCGGGTTGCTGCAGTTAGAGCAGGTGCGTAGCGGCAGTGGCCTTGCCGATGTAAAGATTGCTTTCTCGGGCAACTTCAACGATTTTAAGGCACGGCCCGGCAACAGCACCGTCAATACCTCCGGCGATATAACTTTGCATAACGTGAGCCTGCACCTGCGGGACCTGCCGCTGCCGATTTCCGGCATGTATGGCAACTTTATGTTTAAACGGAACGATGTGGCTGTGTCGGGTTTCAGGGGCAAGCTGGGAGCCTCTGATTTTGCGCTGAATGGCATGTTTAACAATGTAGTGGCCTGGCTGCTTTTAAAGAACCAGCGCCTGATGGTAGATGCAGACTTTAACAGCAACTACCTGAACTTTGACCAACTGCTGCGCGAAGACCAGAATACCCCGGCCAGTGCCCGCAAGAGCGACTCCGGTTACCGCCTGGAGGTATCGCCGGACATTGCCTTTAACCTGAGTGCATCCGTTAAAAAGTTGCGGTTTCGCAGGTTTAAGGGCGAGAACATTAAAGGTGAAGTAACCTTGCGTAACCAGGTAATTACGACACCTAACATCTCGTTCAGCGCCATCGGAGGTAACTTTGCAGTGCGCGGAAGCATGGATGCCCGCCAGCGGAACCACATTAAAGTAAGCACGGCCAGCAAGCTCCAGAACATGCATGTAGACAGCCTGTTTTACGTGTTCGAGAACTTTAACCAGAATTTTATACTTGACCGGCACCTGAAAGGCAACCTGACGGCTAGCATCATCTCGGATGTATACCTGAACAGCCAGCTCCAACCTAAAACCAACCTGCTGCAGGCTGAAATAGAGGCTACCGTACGCAACGGACAACTTCTCAACTTTGCTCCGATGCAGAAGATGTCGGCTTTTGTAAAGCGCTCCGAGCTGGCAAACATGCGCTTCTCAGAACTGCACAACAACTTCTATATTCAGGAACGCACCATTTACATCCCGGAGATGGACATACGTACCAGCCTTTCGCCGCTGCCGGTCGTGTCGGTGTCGGGCATGCACACGTTTGACCAGGACATGGATTATAAAATTAAAATGCCCCTGTTCTGGAAACGCCGCCCTGATAAGGATGCTGCTTTCGGGGTAGTGGCTGAGGACCCGGATGCAGGAAACAGCATGCTCTTCCTGACCTTGAAGGGAAAGGAAAATAACTTTAAGCTGGCCTACGATAACGAACGGGTGCGCGCCAAAATCAAAGACGACTTAAAGCAGGAAGGGCAGGAGATCAAACAACTCCTGAAAGGAAAAAAGCCAGCTAAGAAGGAAAAGGCTGTGGAGTTGGAAGAGGGAGAATACTTCGATTTTAACTAACACACTACATCTATAGTTTAACTATAGCTCTGCCTGCCCGCACGGCCCTGTCGGGAACAACAATATCTATAACATAACATGCCTGCTGCTCAAGGCGCTGTAGCTATCAAATAAGGCAGTATATAGGTGTAATTACATAGTTCTATATTGTGAAAATTATATAATGAGTTTGCACTTAGTTTAGAGCTGTTTACTGCTTAAAAAAGCACGAATAACGAAAAAATTATAAAAAAATTGTAACTAAGGCCTTGATGGTGCGTTAAGCTGATTAAAACTACAATTCCTGAGTGAATGTGGTTTTATAGGGATAAGGTTTTATTTGAAGACAGGCTTTAACAGCGTACAACTATAGCTGGGCCTGCAGTGTCTGGTACAGACCGGATAAAAGATATAAGGGTGAAAAAAAAGCCGGAGCTTCTCCGGCTTTTTTATTTGGGGTTACTTGAGGTCTGAGTGACTATAGTTTTCCGAATCGGCATAATCGGTGGCCTGCACCGACTGGCCGGTAGCCTGCATAAACACGCTCTGGGTAGGAGCATAGTGCGCGCCATGCTGCTCTACAATCTCTGTTACTTTAAAGATCATGTCCTGCTTAATGTTAACGTACTCTGTCCAGTCCATCGACTCCACAAAGTAAAGCACCATAACATTTTTAGAAGCCGGCCCTATTGTCTGGAAGCGCACGATACCATCCTTGCTTGTATTAGGGTGGTTGTCTATAAATTGCTGAAGATCGGTAACGATGCCCCTGATCTGGGCTGCAGTGGTATCAAAGGTCAGCGGAATATCGAACTGTACTCTCCGGAAGGTGCGTAGCGTCAGGTTGTTCAGGGGCTTGTCGATCATGCTTTTGTTGGGTACCGTTACAAAAGACTTCTCCAGCGTCCGAATACGCGTGCTTCTGAAACCGATCTTTTCAACTGTTCCCGTAATACCGCCTACTTCTACCAGGTCGCCGATCACGAACGGATGATCGAGAAAGATGGTGAAAGAAGCCAGCAGGTTCTCTAAGCTCTCTTTGGCAGCAAACGCAATGGCCAGACCACCCACACCCAGGCCTGCCACCAGGTTGGCCACGTTTACGCCAAACACAGTGCCCAGCATTACCAGGAAGGCAAAGATCACGACCATTACCTTGGTGAAGTCCCGGAAGAACGGCACCAGCTGATCGTCTAGTTTAGAGGATGTGGAGGAGGCGCGATGCTGAAACAGCAGACCTATAAAATCAACGAAACGCATTACTACCCAGGTCAGGGCCACAATTACAAATACCTGGTAGGTCCGGAACATAAATGTTTTCAGGAACGGGTCACCCTTGCGGATCTCGGTAGGGTCCAGCGGGTAGTTTAATGCCTGAAAAGCAAAGTACAGGAACACCAGAAACAGCAACACCTCCAGCGGCTGTATGAGCAGGCGGCGGAAGGCGGGCAGGTTATCTTCGTGCGAGAAACGTTTTACAAGCCTGTACAGGATAGAGGAAAGCAACCTGGACAGCAGCGTTTTAAAAATAAAGCCAAACAGCAGAATGCCCGCAAACCACAGGTAGTTTGTAACCGTGTTACCCAGGAACTCAAGCTTCAGTATATCTCGCCAGGCAGTATAATCCATAGTTTAAATAAGCTGACTTAAAGCAATTTCAAAAGATGTTTTGGCGATCTCGGTGCGGGCAGCACTTTTAGCGTGCGTGTTGCCAAGCGCCCGTGCTATGGTGCCGGAGATATCAGAGAAGATGGCCTCGTCTGTGATTTCTGCTTCGCCTTCCATCAGGTAGGCAAATACGCGGGCCATGCCGCAGTTGGCAATAAAGTCCGGAATAACAGCCACGTTCTGGTCGGCGAACTCTCCTGTAGGGCCGAAGAAGATCTCCGGATCCTGGAACGGAACGTTGGCACCGCAGGAAATTACTTCAAGCCCGCCGCTGATCATGCGCTCCAGCTGCTCTTTTGTAACCAGGCGCGAGGCAGCGGCCGGTACAAATATTTCCGCGTTCACGGACCATACCTGGCTGTTCACTTCCTCAAACGAGAGCATGTTGTCGGCATGTAAGGTGTTGCCTTTGCGGTTCAGGAACAGTTCCTTTATCTCCTCAAAACTATAGCCTTCGGTGTTAATCAGGCCGCCTATGCGGTCTATGATGCCCACAACGCGCACACCGTTGGCGGCAAGGTAATAAGCTGCGGCTGCACCTACATTGCCCCAGCCCTGGATAATAGCACGTTTTCCTTCCAGTTTACCACCCCAGATACTATAGTAGTGGCGTACGGCTTCTGATACACCGTACCCAGTAATCATGTCGGCTATAGTATAGTTGCGTGCTACAGCAGGCGAAAATGCGGCATCCTCAATCACTTTCTTTACACCGTGGCGCAGCTGGCTAATACTGGTATCTCTTTGCGATTCAGTGGCATGAAAGTGCCCGTTAACCACACCCTCCTGCGGGTGCAGCAAGCCATACTGCTCTGTGATCGGAATTACCTCATGTATCTCATCCACGTTCATGTCGCCACCTGTGCCATAGTAGTTCTTTAGCAGCGGATAAACGGCCTTGAACCAGCGTTGCAGTACGCCGTGTTTGCGTGGGTCTGCCGGGTCGAAGTTTATGCCTGACTTGGCGCCACCTATAGCCGGACCTGAAACGGTAAATTTAACCTCCATCGTTTTGGCCAGCGACTCAACCTCGCGTTTATCCAGGCCTTTGCGCATGCGTGTGCCACCACCGGCAGCCCCGCCACGCAGCGAGTTGATCACTACCCAGCCTTCGGCCTCGGTTTCAGTATCTTTCCACTCAAAAACAATCTCAGGTCTCTTATTCTCAAATTTCGCAAGTAAGTCTTTCATGATAGCTTATGTATGTTATTCAGGTTGTGGTGCAAAGGTATGAAAATATGCGCGTAGCATGCAGGCTAGCTCATGTAGATGGCGCCACCCACGCTGTTGCGGCTGGCACCGGTTACTGTTTTCAGGCTGTTAGGCTCGTTTCGCCACCGCAGCACGCCTAAAAAGGCAAACACCAACGCCTCTTTGAACGACACAATCTCTGGTGCCGGTACTTCTATCGTATAGTTTTCGCCAGCATATTGCCGGAGCAGCTCTATCAGGTACAGATTAAAAGCCCCGCCGCCGGTTACCAGCAGGCGCTGTTTATAGTTTGCCGGCTGTAGGGCCTTTGCAATTTGCTGGGCAATGTGGTGGCAGGTGGTGTGCAGCTTATCCGGGAGGGAGGCCGTACTTCCAGCTATAGTTTGCAGGCTGTGTTCGAGTACCCACTCTTTGCCCAGCGATTTGGGATATGGCTGTGAAAAGTATTCAGGAGCGTTAAGTTGCTCCAGAAGTGCAACATCCAGGCTGCCGCTCCGGGCCAGCTTGCCGTCCTCATCGTAACTATAGCCTGCTTGTTGTGCCAGTGTGTTCAGCAGCATGTTACAGGCCGATATGTCGTAGGCAATGCGTTGCCCGTTATAGTTGCAGGAGATGTTGGCTATGCCGCCCAGGTTCAGGCAGTAATCATAGTCTGCGAAAAGCAGCTCGTCGCCGATAGGTACCAATGGGGCGCCTTGGCCGCCTAAGGCAATATCCAGGGTGCGGAAATCGCAGACTACAGGGAGTTGTGCATGTGCTGCCAGGTAAGCCCCGTTCCCGAGCTGCAGCGAAATGTGCTTGTCCGGCTGGTGGAAGATGGTGTGGCCGTGCGAGGCTACAAAATCGGGCTGAAGACCATGGCGGCGTACAAACTGCCGCACCTGCTGGCCCATGTACCGGCCAAAGGCATGATCGAGTGCTGTCAGGCTACGTGCATCTGTTGTTTCGGCACCCCGGAGAGAGTCAATCCAATAGTCCTCATATGCAAACGTTTCAGCATTAAGTATATTATATATCCAATTCTTATTTCTATACGTAAGTCTACAGTGTGCAATGTCCAGGCCATCCAGCGATGTGCCTGACATTAAACCGATCACGTGATAAGTATCCATGAGGCGAAGTTAGAAAAATGCTGGCAAAACACTTCAGCCAAATAACGCGAGCCACGTATATATCTTATTATGAATAGGATAGTAAAATAATGTAGAAACTGTTAGGTATAATTTTAAATTATGAAAAGTTTGTTATCTCGCATCGAATCAAAGAAGATAGATAAGGCGGCGGCCATGCTTAAAGTATTGGCGCATCCGAAGAGGCTGGCTATAGTAGACCTGCTAGGTAAGGAAGAGAAAATGACTGTAACTGAGATATATAAGTATCTGAATCTGCCTCAGGCTATTGCCAGCCAGCATCTTATTACGCTGAAGGATAAAGGTGTGCTCTCCTCGTTTAAAGTAGGTACAAAGATCTACTACTCCCTCTCCATCCCTAAACTTATTGATGTAATTGATTGCCTGGAGGAGTGCTGTATTGATATTTAATATCGCTTTGCCAGCTAAAGTCAGTCTGTTATTTAAAAAGGCCAAAGGCCTCCGGACACGCATTTTGCACCTCCCGGGGGCCTTTGGCCATTTTATTCACTAAAAAAAACAGGCCGTTCACTTATTCAAATAAAACTATAAGTGTATTTCTTCAGATTGATTTTCCAGGTTAAACAAGTCATTCAGCACGTCGATCAGGGTTTCCGCTTCGCCGCGCTTGCAGGCTGCTTTCAACTGTAGTACCGGCAACTTGATGATCTTTTGCATCATAGAGCGGGTAATGCTGTCGATCTGCTTTGCCTCCTCAGGACCCAGCTTCTTCATGTAGCGGGCAATTTCCTCCTGGCGTATCGTTTCGAGGGCGTTCTTCAGCTTGTTAATCGTAGGCGACACAATCATCTCCTTCGACCAGTCGTTAAACTGCGCGATAGATTCGGTGATGATGGCCTTTACCTTCGGAATAGAGTTGATGCGCTGCTGTAATGCTTCGGATGCCTTGTTCTGGATGGTATCAATATTGTAGACCAGCACACCCGGTATACTTTCCACATCAGGTGCTACACTGCGTGGCACCGACAGGTCAATAAAAAACTTATAGGACAGCACATCCAGGCGCTGGATCATCTCTTTGGTGAAGAACGGCGTTTCGCGGGCCACCGAGGAGATGATGACATCAGCCTCTTTTAAGCCCTGCACGATGTTCTCGAACGGAAGTACTTCCAGGTTGCACTCCTCGGCCAGGTGCTGTGCCTTGGCGAGCGTGCGGTTGGTAATTCTTACGTTTTTGTGGTTGCTGTCTTTCAGGTTGCGGCACACATCGGCACCGATCTCGCCCAGGCCAACCACTAAAATCTTGGGATCAGGTATATCGGCGGTCAGCTCTTCGATCAGTTCTACAGCAGCATACGACGTAGAGGCAGCGCCATCGCGGAAGGCAGTTTCCTGCACAACACGCTTGTTGGTGAAGAAGATCGTGTGCATCAGGCGGTGCAGGAACGGGCCGGCCGTTTCATTATCAGCTGACCATTGGTAAGCTGTCTTCACCTGGTTGGAGATCTGCATGTCACCTATCACTTGTGCCTCCAGCCCCATCGATACATCGAAGAGGTGCTGCACAGCATCGTCGTGCTCGGTCAGGATGGTGAAATAATCGAAATATTGCGAAATGTTACTGATGCCTTTGGTGATACCAAGTAATTTTACAATTTCCTGGCTGTAGTCAGTGTCGGAGTTGTAGTATACTTCGGTTCGGTTGCAGGTAGAGAGAACCAGAATGTCAGATGCCTGAATAAAATTCTTGAGCGTCTGGAGGAATTGTCTGCAGGAGGTTTCATCTAAGGCAATCAGTTCCCTGATATCCAGCGGAGCTTTCTTATAAGAAAGGCTGATTGCTTTAAAATTCTGTAGCATAATGGCTTTAGGAATACTAAACTGCAAATTTACGGTTTGATTTATGAAAAATAAAACTTACTTGTCCTTATTGTTCAATTTATACTAAATTCAAATAATTTTCGTGTTGCCTGCATGATACCCATCTACTCCCAGAAGAACAGAATAAAGCTTATTGTTGTTGTAATCGCGCTCATTATAGGGGCTGCAACTATAACCTATACAAATATACTAGTCAGTAAGTTGTCGGAACGGGAGCAGGAGCTAGTGCAGCTGTATGCCAAGGGCTTACGTTACATGATCAATGCCTCTTCAGACGATAATATCGTGTTTATCGAAGAGGAAATTCTCTCGGCCAACACCACCGTGCCTGTTATACTTACAGATGAGAACGAGAACATTCTTGATTCCAAAAACATCGACATTCCGGGTAACATTGCAGACGATCCGAAAAAAGTAAATGAGTTGCTACAACGGCAGATTGCAAAAATGAAGGCGCAGCATGCCCCCATTGTTGTGCCCTGGGCCGAGGGATCGGTAAACTATGTTTTTTACAAAGATTCGGATCTGCTCTCGCAGCTGCGCTATTACCCCTATGTGCAGCTCATGGTAATTGCCTGTTTTTCGTTGATGGCGTACTTTGCTTTTAGTTACTCGCGCAAGGCCGAGCAAAACAGGGTGTGGGTTGGGTTGGCCAAGGAAACCGCGCACCAGCTGGGCACACCACTCTCATCACTGATGGCGTGGTACGAGTACATGAAGGCCAGCCCGAAGTTTGAGAACGAACCTATAGTTGCCGAACTATGGAAGGACATCCGCAGGTTAGAGGTGATAACAGAGCGTTTCTCCAACATTGGCTCTGTGCCGCTGCTGCGCGACGAGAACATACTGCAGGTTACCCAGAATGCTATTAACTACCTGCAGAATCGCATCTCGCGCAAAGTGGAAATGCAGGTGGTCTCCACCTTCTCGCCGGATATTACCGCTAAAGTAAACGTGCCGCTTTTCGATTGGGTAATAGAGAATATCTGCAAAAATGCGGTAGATGCCATGGAGGGCAAAGGAAGCATAACCCTGCAGTTGCTGCTGCTGGGCAAAAGCAGTATCGCCATTGATATAACTGACACGGGTAAGGGTATCCAGAAAAGTAAAATGGACTCGGTTTTTCTGCCGGGTTACACTACCAAAAAGCGTGGCTGGGGACTGGGGCTTGCACTGGCCAAACGGATTATAGATAATTACCACCAGGGCCGCCTGTACGTGAAAGCATCCGAAGTAGGCAAGGGTACCACGTTCCGGATCGTACTGAATCGTTGATTATTAAATTGTTGGTTGCTAAATTGTTGTGAAGGAGAATTAGATGTTTATAGTAATTCCGTTGTCCCTATTAATATGCAGTTCAGACAGAAATCATAAATGTCAGGTAAATCTTTTAAATCACTGGTCTTGTGGAAGTTGTAAAGTATAGTGCGAAGTATAAAGATGCCTGGGATGCCTTTGTAGCGGCCTCTAAGAATGGCACCTTTCTGCTATGCCGCGACTATATGGAATACCACGCCGACAGGTTTGAAGACCACTCGCTGCTTTTTTATACCAAAGGAAGACTGGTGGCGCTACTGCCCGCTAATGTGGCAGGTAAAGAGGTGCACTCGCATGCGGGCCTCACGTATGGCGGCATCCTAAGCGGCCCCAAAATGAAGGCACAACTCATGCTGGATGTGTTCGATGCTATGACAGTCTACTACCGGGAACTGGGTTTTGAAACTATAAACTATAAAACGATACCGCACATTTACCACCGGCAACCAGCCGAAGAAGACCTGTATTCCCTCTTCAGGTGTGGGGCTACCCTGTACCGCCGCGACCTGAACACCGTGATAATGCTTAGCGACAGGCTACCTTATGCCACCCTCCGGAAGCGAAAATTACAACAGGCACCTCCGTTCCAGATCAGCCGGAGTTCTGATTTTGAAGGCTTCATCAGCATAGTAGAGGAGCTACTCCGGCAGAAATATGCTGCCTCCCCGGTGCATACGGCTGCTGAACTGCACCTGCTTGCTACCCGCTTCCCGGATAACATTAAACTATACACAGCTACCGAAGCACGTAGGTTGCTGGCGGGTATAGTTGTATACGAGACCGCTACTGTCGCACATTGCCAGTACATTGGCGCTACTGCGCAAGGCCTTGCTGCCGGCGCCCTGGATGTGCTCATCAACCACCTCATCACGCAGGTGTATGCTCATAAAACCTACTTCAGCTTTGGCATTTCTACCGAGCAGCAGGGGCACCACCTCAATCAGAATCTTGTCCGCAACAAGGAGAGCTATGGCGGCCGCACTATCGTGCAGGACTTCTACCAACTGTTGCTTAGAGGCTCGTAAGTTACCTGCTATAGTTGCTGGCTTTATAGTCCTGTTCCTAACTATCCTATTCTATAGTTGCCATTTTGCACAGGTTAGCTACAGGAGTATGGGTTAAGCCTAAGCTTATCTTCTATGTCGTTCTTCCTGTGGGTGTTGTGGTCCGCACCCGGCATGAGGGCGCTTTAAAATATTTTTTAGCACTTTGCCATGTAGGTGTTCCACAATTTACCTGAAGTACAAGGAGAGAATATAGAAAATAAAAGATGCAATAGTGGAGGTAGTACGCAGGGCTTGTGAATAAGTGTATAATGTTATAACTTCTATATAGATTAAAAACTATATTGCTGTAGCTTAAATATAAATTGGCAGCATACAGTTGCTGGCGATGGCAAATGCCTTTCTGGGTAGCTTAAGGAGCAGCAGGGGAGACAGGGCATGGAGCCGGGACTGGTAGTGGAGTGGTTTTGAAAACTTTATAGTTTGGTGGGGTATGTATTGAGGTTTATGCTTTAATCCGAAGCGCAGCCACTGCCACTTACAGGAAACTTAGGAGAAGTAACGAACTAATCATCACGATCGGCTATGAGCATTCTTTTACCCTCTGTAAACCTTACCTCCTTTAAGCAGCTGCTGTTCTTTATAGTGGTTGTGTGTTTATGGCTGTGCAGTAACCCGCTATTGGGCCAGACAACTACAACCTGGACGGGTGTACGGAACAATGACTGGGATGAAGGCAGAAACTGGACCAATGGGGTGCCTGATAAAGATACGCATGCTGTCATTAAGAAGAGTGTGGGAGGGACGGACCCTGTACTAGAGGCTGCCTGGTATAACTTTGGTGGAATAGTCAGGAACTGCCTGAGCCTGACTATAGAGCCGGGTAACACACTCGAAGTTGCCTCAACGCTTACAACCCTGCATGTTTCTGAGAAGCTCGAAATCAAGCCTGGAGGCACATTCATTTTAGAGGGAAGTAACCTGAATGTGTCCGGGAACTGGTATAACTCCGGAAGCTACAGTGAGAGGACTTCGAGTTTCCTGGGGTCGCCGCCACAGGTAACTTTCAACGGTACTAAACAGGAAGTGGGAGGTAGTGCAGTAACCATCTTTAACAATGTAACAATCAGCCAGGGCGCAACAGTTACGCTTAAAGCTGATGTAAGCATCAACAGGTTATCAGGCAGAGCTACTTTGTTCAGGGTAAATGGCACGCTTATTCCCGAAAACCATAAGATAACATGGAACTCTAACGACGAATTTACATTGGCTGCTACCGGGCGCCTGCATGTAACGGCTCCTGCTTACTACACCAACTACAGCCGCTTCCCGACGCAAAGTGCCGGTGCAACGATAGAGTACAGCGGAGTAGGTGCGCAAGCCGTTGCTGCCGAGAATTACCAGCACCTGGTTCTGAGCAGGAACGGCGTAAAAACTTTTGCTGCGGGTACCACTGGTATAGCTGGTAGCCTTACCGTAACAGGCGGGGCAAAAGCCAACACGTTAACAAACAGCACCACGATAAACTATAACGGCACTACCCAGGATGTATTTCCGATGGACTACTATAGCCTGCTGCTAAGCAATGGAGGTGCCAAGAAGTTTACCGGTACCACCGGCGTTGCCAGGAGCCTGGCTGTTTCAGGTGGTGCAGCAGAGTTTGTGCAAGGCAAATCAACCATTAACTATAACGGAGCAGGTAATCAGCAGGTGCTCCCCGCCAACTACTATAGCCTTGAACTCAGCAACTCCGGCACCAAAACTTTTTCGGGGACAACAGGCATTGCTGAAAGCCTTACACTAACAAATGCCACAGCAGACCTAACTACAGCAAATGCTGTAATTAACTTTAATGGCACTGCAGCACAAAACATTCCGGGTTTAAGTTACCATACACTGCAGGTAAGTGGCGGGAGTATGAAAACTTTACGGGCCAATGCCCAGGTGGCCCGGAGTATACAGCTAACGAATGGCAGAATAGCAACCCAGCAAAACAGAATAATAGTGAGTAACAGCGGGAGCATTGTAGGGGAGAACAACACCAACTACATTACAGGCACAGTAGAAACAACCCGCAACGTAACCACTACAGAAACATTCGGTAGTTTGGGCCTGACCGTAACACCAACCAAGGGAACACCCGGCACACTGAAGGTAACCCGCACTACAGGTGCACAGGCAGCGGTTGGTAACAGCAACAACGTGCAACGCTATTTTCGGCTGGAGCCTGCAAGCCCTAACCCTGAGAACAAGATAGACATCAGCATGAGCTACCTGGACCATGAGCTGAAAGACGACATGCGCGGGCACGAACAGGAGCTCACATTTTTCTGGTCTGAAACAAATACCCCGGCAGCACACTGGCGCAATGTACCTCCGAGTGCCACGCCCGCAGGCCGGCAGGTAAAAGCAAGCAGCCTGACACACAGCGGCTACTACACATTGGGCAGGGTCATTACACCGCTTCCTGTAGAGCTGATGAACTTTACAGCAGCCAGAGCCGGACACGAGGTTGTGCTTCGCTGGGCCACGGCCTCAGAGCAAAACAACTCCGGCTTTGAAGTGCAGGTATCTTCAGATGGCATTACATACCAGAAGATCGGTTTTGTAGAAAGCAGAGTGGGTACATCATCAGTAAAGCAGGAGTATAGTTTTACAGACAGCCGCAGCAGTAAAAGTGGCAGGCAGTATTACCGCCTGAGGCAGCTCGATTATGATGGCACGAGCAAGGTTTACGGCCCAAGAATGGTAGACTTCGGCACAGTAACAAGAACAGTACCTGCCGTTGTGTTCCCAAACCCTTTTACGGGCAGTTTACGGATGAACATGCAGGCAGTAGCGGGCGGTATTGCCAATGTGAAGCTTTATACAACTACGGGGAAATTACTGGCAGAGGAGCAGGTGCAAATAGAGGTTGGGAAGAACGAGCAGGCGTTGTCGCTGGCTGAGGCCGCTTATAAACCAGGTTTATACCTGCTGGTGATAGAGCTGAATGGCACGCAGCAAACTATAAAACTGATGAAAGAATAATCTCCACACCCTTATCTGAAAACAAAAGAGGCTCCATACAGGAGCCTCTTTTGTTTTCAGATGCCATACCTGTTTCACTATTCGCTCAATGTACTACGGCCAGCTTTTCATAAGAGCAAGTTGTTTATAGTTGCTGTTGTAAATTATTTAATTAAAAAGTACCAATCTGTTGCTTTGTATAGAGGCCATTCTATATATTTACTGTACTATATGAATAAATAATAGCTATAATGTTTTAATTGGTTTAATATAACCTGATAAGCTTACAATAATAGCCGCCCCTCATTCGCGCTTCATTTAAGATTATTGCCTGTTGAGCTACTTAGCGAAATGCAGTTAGTTCAATCTTTTAGCTTAAAAATTAAACTATAGCTCGGTTAAATACGAGCACTGGCATATTCATCTCTACTTCTGGCTATTTATGAGAATTCCTACTCTTGCTAACAGGGTACACTTCCCTGCAAAACACCTCTTGCTTGCCCTCATGTTGGCTATGTTACAACTGGTAGCTAGTGCCCAAACTACAGTTTACTGGACCGGGAGTCAGGATGATAAGTGGGAAAATGCGGGAAACTGGGTCGGTGGTACTCCTTCCATAAATACCCATGTAGTGATCGGGGAGAGGGCTATTAGCAATCAACCTAAGATAGTGGTCGATAATCAGGGAAATGGCAAACAAACAGAATGCTTGTCCCTAACTATAGGTGGTGCATATGAGGCGACACTTACTATAGAAAGTGAGAAGTGGCTGCACATCGAAACAAACCTGAATATCCGCAGCAATGGCACATTTCGGAACAGAAGAACCAAGGTGCTTATAAAAGGAGACTGGAAGAATGATGGAGCTTACATAGAGGAGGCCGTAGGGCAAGGAAATAAATGGACTTACATTCCTTCAGTGGAGTTTATCGGTACATCTCAGAAAATTACCGGGAGTTCAGAAAGCAGGATCAACCACTTGGAAATTAAAAGTTATGTGACCCTCGAAAGTAACCTGTCGGTAGCGCTTCCAGGGTATAATTATGGTAACCTGATAGTACACAATGGCGCCGTAATTGATCCCGCTGATAAGAAGGTAACATGGACAAGCGTTGGTGGGTTCTTTGACCTGAAGAACGGTGCTACTGCAAAAGTAAAGGCCCTGAACTACCTGGATAACTATAGCATCAGGCCCACTGGACCTTATGATAGCAAGGGGAACCCGGGAGCAGAGCATACCAGCATTATAGATTATGCCGGAACTATAGAGTATCAGAACATAGACGACAAAATCATTTACCAGAGGCTTGTGGTAAGTGGCAGTGGTGTAAAAAGCCTGCTGGGGAATACAACAGTGTCGGCTGGGGCACCTGATACGGAGGTAGATGTAAGAGAGGCCACATTAGACCTGAAGACATACACATTAACGCGTCAGGCAGCAGGCGGTAGCCTAAAGGTAGCGGCAGGAGCAACATTAAAAGTAGGTGGTTTGAGAAATGGTCCGGACCTAAACTTTGCAAACCGCCTTTTTGATGCAAACAGCACGGTAGATTATTATGGCGCTAACCAGACAGTGCAGCATAACACATACGGGCATTTAATGCTGAGCAACACGGGTGTAAAAACGATGCCTGCCACCCCTATGACCATTGCAGGTAACCTGACAAGCACCGGAACAGCGCAATACACAGCTGCCGGAGCCCTGACAGTTGGCGAGAACGTAATCGTAGGCGAAGGCACTTCCTTTAACGGTGGGCCACTGGTACACACTGTCTCCGGGAACTGGGTAAACAGCGGGACCTTTACACCTGGCGGAAGCACAATAATATTTAATGGAACACGCAATACCACTATAACCGGAGTTACTACCTTCAACAGCCTGACGATAAACAAAACTGCCGGAGCAAATACCGTTACCCTGCATAGCAACGTGACTGCAACCACGCTGAACATGACCAGCGGAGAAATGCGAACTGGCGCTAACAGGATGATTATACTTGGCAACAGAACCGGCGACGGCTGGGTAGTAGGTACGGTAAACAGGCAGCATGCTTTTTCGGCAGGGGTGGCATACGCCTTTAACGGGCCTTATGCAACTATAGCCTTTTCGGGTGGCG
>DATBUF010000279.1:0-2743 GCA_036516435.1 Pontibacter sp. | reverse complement strand
GTTTCGGTTTACTGGCTGCCTTATTCTATACTATATTTCTGATGGTAAGTGGCGCAGCCGGCAATAACCTGCACCCTGCTACTAAAAGTGCACTGCTGCTGACAGGTGCCTGCATTCTTGTTTTCTCTATTTTCCCTCCGGTATTCCTGGTAAATGGCTCGCTGTTTAATGGCCTGTTTAAATGGGGGCTGATCCTCTCGGTTTTCGGAACTGTGCTTCCTCCCCTGCTTTATGCGTATGGCATACCCCGCGTTGGGCTGGGGCTTAGCGCCATACTTAGTTCTGCTGAATTGCCTGTAGCCGTTATGATGTCGAGCCTGGTGCTGCAAGAGCAGGTAGTAGCAGTGCAATGGTGCGGTGTGGCACTTATTCTGGTGGCTATCGCGCTTTCAAACATTGGTTCGTTGCGGCGCCTCAGAAAGCAACAGAACCTAGCTAAGGCCTGAATAACCTCTCTCCTAAAAGTATGGCGTAACTTGCGGGCTATAGTATAGGTGTGCAGGTATATTTTTGATGGGCTTTTTCAGCTATTTACCTTAATTTGCAGCTCTAACACAACTTATACTATATGGCACGTTACCTTACCGGCATACAAAGCACCGGCCGTCCGCACTTAGGCAATCTGCTGGGTGCAATCATACCTGCTGTGGAGTTCTCTAAAACGTCAGACGAAGCATCTCTATACTTTATAGCTGACCTGCACTCACTTACCACCATCCGCGACGCAGCAGTTTTAAAACACAACACCTATTCTGTGGCTGCTGCCTGGCTTGCTTTTGGGTTCGATACCGATAAACATGTTTTTTACCGCCAATCGGATGTGCCTATGGTAACAGAGCTGGCTTGGTACCTGAACTGCTTTGCACCCTTCCCGATGCTGGCAAACGCGCATTCATTTAAAGATAAATCGAGCCGCCGGGGTTTGGCAGATGTAAATGCGGGCCTATTTACCTACCCGGTGCTGATGGCCGCTGACATTCTGATGTATGATGCCAACTTTGTGCCGGTAGGCAAAGACCAGATTCAGCACCTGGAAATTACCCGCGACATTGCCAGTTCCTTTAACCACATCTACGGCGAAACCTTTGTGCTGCCAGAGGCGAAAACTGATGAATCGGTGATGACGGTGCCCGGTATAAACGGGGAAAAAATGAGCAAGTCGTATGGCAACATCATCGACATCTTTGAGGCTGATAAACCGCTGCGCAAGACTATTATGAGCATTGTAACGGACAGCACCGCACTGGAAGAGCCGAAAAACCCGGATGAGGATACTACTTTTAAACTTTTCAGCCTGCTGGCCAGCCCGGAGGATGTAGAGATGATGCGCCAGAACTACTTAGCTGGTGGCTACGGCTATGGCCACGCCAAACAGGCGCTGTATGAACTCATCATTAAAAAGTATGCTAAAGAACGTGAGCTCTTTAATTATTATATCAACAACCTGCCAGAGATAGACAAGAAACTACATGAAGGGGCAGAAAAAGCGAAAGCAATAGCTACACCGGTACTGCAGCGCGTGCGCGAAAAGTTAGGGTACTAACTATAGCTCTTTGCAAATAACAAGGGCAGCCGTAGCTTACGGCTGCCCTTGTTGCTTTACTGGCCTTTGCTTATTTCTGATTTAAGGGCGCACCAACCGGTATCCCGCAATCGTGGCCGGGCTGGCCGTGCGGAGGGTTCATGCCGGGCGCTACTGTTTGCGTGCCCATTGGAGCCGGAGTAGCGGGTACAGTTAAATTAGGTTTGGGCGGTGAGTCTAGCGGCGCTCCTACTTCTATGTCGCAGCGGTGCCCCGGCTGGCCATGTGCAGGGTTTAAGGCAACTGCGGTTCCGGGGGTACTTGCCTGGTTTGCTGGCCTTGTTGCAGGTGCTGTTGTAGTGGTATTTTCTGTTTTACCGGAGTCAGAACAGCTCATTAAAGTTAAAAATAAAGCTGCTACTGCAAACTGCGATGCTATCTTCATGATGCTTGGTTTTATGTGCGGCATTGTTTAAAGCACCCTGTACATTAAGATGCCTCAACGAATATACAGAAAAAATTGGTTTACTCTTATCGGAGCAGATAACTTGACTACAGGCAAACATAAACTATAGCAACTATAGTTTGTACAGATCATCTACCTGAATGCCTCTCCTGCTCTATCCGGAGGTAAAAACCAGCTGCTGTTTAATGATGCAGAAGCTCCGGATAAACATTTTAAAAATTTGGTTCTGTAAATTATGAACTAGCGGAACAATGTTATATCTTTGCAGTGTTAGAAGGTATGATTGATGCAATAATGGTTTTAAACGACAAACAAAAAGCCCTGATCGAGAAGATTGGGATATATCACGAGAATAACGGCATGCAGCCAGCGGTTGCCCGTATTGTGGGGCTGCTTTTTGTGTCTGACCAGCCACAAATGACCTTTGACGAAATTAGCGAAGCGCTGCATCTAAGCAAAAGTGCTACCAGCAATGCCCTGAACCTGCTGCTGCAGACCGGGCAGATCGAATATACAACCTTTTCAGGTGAACGCAAACGCTATTTTCGGTTAAAGCTCAGTAACTGGCGTGAGGGCTTCACCAAAAAGATAGACCAGATGATCAGCTTTAAGACTTCGTTGCTGGAGGCATTAGAGCTGAAAGCTGATAAGCACTCAGAGGACAGCCGCAACATAGGCCAATTAATCGAGTTCCTGGATTTCCTGCATCAGGAGTTACCTGGCCTACTCGAAAAATGGGAGCAGAGAAAGCACTA
>DATBUF010000278.1:0-8887 GCA_036516435.1 Pontibacter sp. | reverse complement strand
AGCTGACAGTCCTTACCGCACCGGCAAACGCAGTTCTGAGTGGCTCAAAATCAAAACGCACTTGCGGCAGGAAGTTGTGATCGGAGGTTTTACAGAACCAAAAGGGAAACGCAAGCACATTGGGGCCCTGTTGCTGGGTGTGTACGAGGATGGCAAACTAACCTACGTGGGGCAGAGCGGCAGCGGTTTTAACACCAGATCGCTGGAAGCACTGAAAACCAAACTGGATAAACTGGTGCAGCCTGAGTCGCCGTTCGTTGGCAAGGTAAAACCCAATGCACCTGCCACCTGGGTAAAACCGGAACTGGTGGCCGAGATCACCTTTGCCGAGTGGACCAAGGAAGGCATCATGCGGCAGGCCATTTACGAAGGGCTGCGCGACGACAAAAAGGCAAAAGATGTAGTACGGGAAAATGCCATCCATACCACCGAAGCTGTGGAAGAAGCCGAACATCAACCTAAGGCAGAGAAATCGAAAACTATGAAATCAGCCCCAACTTCAAAAGATAAGAATCGCACGACGCAAACTATAGAAGGGCAGGAGGTGCAGCTCAGCAGCCTGGATAAACTATACTGGCCAACCGGGCACATTACCAAGCACGACCTGATCGATTATTACCAAACTATAGCTGACGTGATTTTACCCTACCTGCAGGACAGGCCACAGTCGCTGTTCCGAAACCCGGAAGGGGTTGTAAAGCCCGGCTTTTTTCAGAAAGATGTACCGCATGCACCGGAATGGGTACGCACTATAAAATTGCGTGCCGAAAGTACTGGCGAGGACGTGGAGTACCTGGTGTGCGACAACAAAGCTACTTTGGCTTACATGAACAATCTGGGCTGCATCCAGCTGAATCCCTGGAACTCCCGCATCGCCAATTTAGAGAAGCCCGATTACATGGTAATAGACCTGGACCCGGGCGAAAATACCTATGACGAAGTAGTGGAAGTGGCGCTGGCTACCAAAGAGGTGCTGGACAAAGCAGGAGCAACGGCCTTCTGCAAAACGTCCGGGGCTACGGGCATGCATATTTTTGTGCCGCTTGGTGCAAACTATAGTTTCGATCAGGCCCGTGATTTTGCACACCTTGTAGCGCAGTTGGTGCACGAAAAGCTGCCAAAACTCACCAGTCTGGAGCGTAGTCCCAAAGAGCGCCGCAAGCAGGTATACCTCGATTTTCTGCAAAACTCCATTGGCCAAACTATAGCCGCGGCTTATACCGTCCGCCCAAGGCCAGGCGCCACCGTATCTACCCCGCTGAGCTGGGACGAAGTAAAGCCCGGCCTTACCCCTGAAGCTTTTACACTTAAAAATGTACCTGATCGCATCAGGCAAAAAGGAGACTTGTTTAAAGGTGTGCTGAGCGAGGGAGTAGACCTCCAAAAGTGTCTGAAGAACATTGTCTGAACCACAGATGAAGGAAGATTAGATGGATTAACAGGAAACATGCCGCAAGTTTAGCGGTAGCGTAACTTGTGGTAGTATATGGTGCCAGTTTGTAACTGGCTTTCTGCGGCAGCAGAAAAGGTATAAATTGCAGGAATCTATAGTTCAGGAAAGTAGGCAAGCCTATAGTTTATACTTTGCAGTACTGCTCAGGTAAGTACAAACTATAGTCTTATAGTTGCAGCCATCGTTATACTTGCTTTTTCAAAGCAGAGCAAGTTGCAAACTTGCTGCCATGCACAGCCACAAGTTACACTCCGTTAAACTTGCGGCAGAACTATACTTCTAAACCCTGCTCATCCTGTAAATCCTGATCCAAACAAGCTCTCGCGTTAATCCCTCAAATCTTCCTTCATCCGCGGTTCAGATAGCCGGGGCTTTGCCCGTTCGTATTGCGATGGCCAGGTATGGGAGTAGCCCAGCTCATGTGCCGCATGCATCGGGAAATAAGGGTCGCGCAGCAGTTCTCTTGCCAGCAGTACCAGATCAGCCTGACCGGTCGCAACGATAGATTCGGCTTCTTGGGGTGTGGTAATCATGCCTACCGCACCAGTCATGATGCCAGTCTCCCGTTTTATACTTTCAGCAAACTCCACCTGGTATAAAGGCCCTACCGGAATTTTAGCTGCCGGCACATTACCGCCCGTAGAGCAGTCGATCAGGTCAATACCTGCCTGTTTTAGGATTTGAGCTAAGGCCAAAGAATCTTCGCCGGTCCAGCCACCTTCGGTCCAGTCGGTGGCGGAGATGCGTACAAACAGCGGATAATTGGCAGGCCATACTTCTTTTACAGTTTCAATTACTTCCAGCAGCAGGCGTATCCTGTTCTCGAAGGAGCCACCGTATGCATCGGTGCGTGTGTTGCTAAGCGGGGAATAGAATTCGTGCAGTAAGTAGCCATGGGCGGCATGTATTTCGATCACCTTAAAACCGGCCTCCTGTGCCCTGATAGCTGCAGCTTTAAAGTCGTCGATCACCTTTTGTATACCTGCTGCATCAAGTTCCAGCGGTGCAGGCTCTGCTTCGGTGAATGGGATAGCACTAGGAGCAACAGTCTGCCAACCGCCCTCTTGGGTTGTTAATGCTTTGCCGCCTTTCCACGGGCTACTATGGCTTGCTTTTCTGCCGGCATGTGCCAGCTGCACACCCGGTACCGATCCTTGGCTTTCTATAAAAGCATTGATGCGCTGCCACATCGGGATGTGCTCATCTTTCCAAAGGCCGATATCATCCGGCGTAATTCTGCCTTCCGGCGACACAGCAGTTGCTTCAGCGATGACCAGGCCTGCGCCGCCCACTGCCCGGCTGCCCAGGTGCACCAGGTGCCAGTCGTTGGCAAAACCGTCCTGGCTCGAGTACTGGCACATCGGCGACACCGCAATGCGGTTCTTCAGTGTGATTCCTTTTATAGTTAGAGGTGAAAATAGGTGCGGCATGTTCAAATGGAATGGTTATTTTTTATCAACTATAAAACTGGAAGAAGGTTTAGGGATGATGAATTCCCTTTCTATAGTTACCACAGACCTCGTAGCATCCGAAGGTCCTACGAGCGTCTTGCAAACTATAAAACTATAGTCACCGCCTCTTACAAACTTGAACCAAGCCTATAGTTGCATAGCATCTTGTATTCCTGGGAGCTTTACTTGCCTATCGTTTTATAGTTAGCTTGGCTCTCTCGGGCCGAGCGGCCCCGTCTTCGGGCATCGCGCTGCTGCCTTCTTGCTATCCTCCTGCGTCGGATTGCCTGCGGCACCGCAACAAGTCAAAGGCGCTCAACCCAAAGACTGATATCTTTCGATAGTAGCTGTTAACTATAGTTTAGTTTAGCAAGCTATAGTTGCATCGCCTTGCTCGTGGTTGTAGATCCGTAGGGACAGGTCGCGACCTGTCCGTTCACAGGCTGTAACTATAGCACTTTAGCGCAACTATAGCTAAGGCTGAAGTTTATTGCTGGCGCGGGTTTGTAACCCGTGTCTAACTATGGTGTTGAGTTTGTAACTCAACTGGGCCGGAGGGCCAAACTATAGCCAGCTACAGTAGAAGGCTGTAACTATAAAACTATAGCTTTCAACTATAGCAAAGACAGCAATTCCCCTCTCAGGAGAGGTAGGGGTGGGTTATATACAACTATAGAACTATAGCAACAGCCTCAGCAACGCGGACCAGGAAGTCCGCAGCAGAGTGGTTTCGGACAAAGATGTCCGAAACAGCACATATGGTATGTTGTTAACTATAGAACTATAACTTCAACTACAGCAGTCGCAGAAGCTCCCCTCCGTAGACTACCGAAAACGTGAGTTTGAAGGTAGCGAGCATAGCTCTGAAGGGCAGGGGTGGTTGGATCAGCAGTAACTATGAAACCATACCCGCAACTATAGCAGAAACCCAATCCTGTAAATCTTCAAATCCTGTAAATCCTGATTCAGACAAAAAATCTAGGAAGGGTAATCTCAAATTTCAGATAAAACAAAAAAGCCGCTCAAACTATGGTTCGAGCGGCTTTTTGCAAGTATAAATCTAGGCTGCTAAAATTACCAGATACGAATTCTGTCTTCCGGCTTTTTGTACAGCTTGTCACCCGGTTTCACGTTGAAGGCCTTGTACCAGGCATCCATGTTCACAGGCGCCCCGATGGTACGGTATTGCCCTGGTGAGTGCGAATCTGTCAGGATGAGCTGTGCTGCCGTTTCAGGAAGCGTGTTGGCTCTCCAGACCTGCGCCCATGCCAGGAAGAAACGCTGATCCGGCGTAAAGCCGTCGATCTTTTTCTTCGACTTGCCTTGCTTGGTCATTTTAAAGGCTTCGTATGCAGCGCTCAGGCCACCCAAGTCGCCAATGTTCTCGCCAAGGGTAAGTTTACCATTTACATGGATCGTGTCCAGCACCGTGTAGGCATCGTACTGTGCGGCAAGGGCAGCGGCTTTCTCTTTAAAACGGGAAAGGTCTTCCGGTGTCCACCAGTTACGCAGTGTACCATCTTTGTCGTACTGGCTACCAGAATCGTCGAAACCGTGCGAGATCTCGTGACCGATTACCGCACCAATACCGCCATAGTTCACGGCATCATCCGCGTTCGGGTCGAAGAACGGGAACTGCAGGATACCGGCCGGGAACACGATCTCGTTCATCACCGGGCTATAGTAGGCGTTTACAGTTGGCGGCGTCATGCCCCAGCGCTCGCGGTCTACCGGCTTGCCCAACTGGTTTACCATCTTGTTGTAGCCCCAGGCACCGGAGTTACGCACGTTCTGGAAGAAAGAACCGCGGGAGATATCCAGCCCTGCATAGGTTTCCCACTTGTTCGGGTAACCCACTTTCGGTCGGAAGGCATGCAGTTTTGCTAAAGCTTTCTCTTTTGTTTCGGCACTCATCCAGTCCAGACCTTTAATGCGGATTTCATAGGCTTTGATCAGGTTCGCGATCATCTCGTCCATACGGGCTTTGGCTTCCGGCTTAAAGTGCTTGGCTACATACAGCTGGCCCAGCAGTTCACCTATGGTTCCGTCTGTTAATGAAGACATACGCTGCCAGCGTGGCGTCTGTACTTTCTGACCTGTTAAGGCCTGTGTGTAAGCAAAGTTCGCGTTCACAAAATCGGAGCTCAGGTAAGGCGCTGCCGATTTCAGTACGTTCCACTGCAGGTAGGTCTGCCAGTCAGCAACCGGAGTGCTGGTGAGCAGTCCATTCAGCTCCGTAAAGAACTTAGGTGAGCTTACCAGAACGGTATCCTGACCGGTCACTTTCATTTTCGCCATCAGCGCTTTCCAGTCCATGTTTGGCGTGGTCTTGCTGAAATCGGCAACGGCAAATTTGTTGTAAGTTTTGTAAGGGTCACGCATTTCCACGCGTGCCATCTGCGCTTCGGCCAGTTTTTTCTCCAGGCTGAAGATGGTCTCGGCATTTTTAGCGGCAGTAGCCTTATCTACCCCTGTCAGCGTAAACAGCGTGGTAATATAGTTCTTGTAGGCTTCCTGAATTTTGGTGCTGCGGGCGTCGCTTTTCAGATAATAGTCGCGGTCAGGCAGGGTAGTACCACCCTGGCTCAGTTGCGGCATCATGTTCTCTACATTTTTGCGATCTTGGCCCACAAAGAAACCGAACATCGGGGAGCCTGCACCGGAAGTCCGCAGGTAAGCTACTTCGTTCAGTACACCATTCACATCTTTTATACTCTTGATGCGCTCCAGGTCTGCTTTAATAGGAGTATAGCCCAGCTTCTCGATGGTGGCGCTGTCCATACCGGCAGCATAAAAATCGCCTACGCGTTTCTCCACAGAACCGGCTTTGGCGCTTTTGTTAGCTGCTGCTTCGTCCAGAATGTTATGTACTGCCTTGATGTTGAAGTCACGTAGCTCGTTAAAGCTGCCCCAGCGAGTTTCTTTCGCCGGAACCGGGTTGTTACGCAGCCACACGCCGTTGGCGTAGGTATAAAAATCATCTCCTGGCTTCACAGCCAGGTCCATATTAGCTTTGTCTATAAAAGCTGTTCTTTTAGCAGGAGCTTTAGTGCCATGCTGCGCCGATGCCTCGAACGCACACATAAAAGCTGCCCCAAGTACAAGGTATCTGAACTGATTTTTCAGCCTCACCCTGCGCGCTCCGGAGTTATTGGATTGCATAAATAGTTGTTAGGTTGGTTTAACGTTTGATAATAAATATGTAAATAAAGACGGAATGAAGTACATTCGGAGGTAGATTTAAATGCCCCCTTGCTATAGTTACCATACTATCATCTATCCTTTATTTCTTGTATGATTTTCTTGCCAGATACTTTTCTACTCTTCAGTAGGGAGCTTCTGCCAGGATTCTTGCGGACCTTTCATACAGCAATAACTATGTTATAGTCGGGGCATGTGAGGACACAAGCCAAAACTTTTCTAAACATAATAAATCTGGTTTGAAATACAGTCAGGTACTTTTCTGATTTTAGACTAAGGAAGTGTGCAGGCGTTTAATGTGAGAGTGATTTTTTCTTACAATACTCACGCACAGACTGCCTCCAAAGAGTTGCATATTACCTGTATTTCTGCGAAATACCTTTATACCGACGGGGCGGTTTTACACTATGAATTTTGCACATCTTATGCAGTAGTGGTTATAAAAAATGGAAGAAAATTGATGGGTAAATTTATATATGTGTGTAATAATATGTATACTTGTGGCTTAATGTACCTCAACTATACCCAGGAACGAGCTTTCATCCGAGCCCATGAATTACAGATTTATCTTAGCCGCATTCGCCCTTATACTTTCAGTTAGCACTTCTGATGTACTAGCACAGCGGGGTAGCAGCAGTGCCAAGTTCAGAAGCCCTTATAAACGTAAGTTCAAGCCTTCCCTGTCGGTTTTCGCCTCTCCAGGACTTGTGGTGATGAACAGTGAAAATGAGGGCGATGGCAAAGAAATAGACAAGTATGGTGTGCTACGCAACAATGGCATGGGACCTACTCTAGGAGTGGGTGCTATCTACCAGTTTTCGCATAGTTTCGGGGTTGAGGGGAAACTCGGATACGTGAATTTTAACGGTAAGGAAGATGCGGTTTACATACCTAACCGGGATGTAACTTTTACCTCTAATGGCGTGGAAGCTACAGGTTCACTTGTTTTCAACCTGACGAGCACTTATGCTGGCAGCCGCTACTATAAATCTAAGAACCTACGCCTGATTGTGCCCTATCTGAAGGCAGGTGTAGGGGTGCTGGTATATAAGGCATCATCTAAAGTAGAGTCGCAGGGTATCGAGTTTGAGGATGCTACCAGTTACCCTGATGTCGCGCTTATCGCCCCCGTTGGTGGCGGGCTTAAAATCCAGTACTCCAAGCAACTGAGCATTGCGCCTGAACTAAACGTGTACTTTACAAACTCCGATTACCTGGATAATACCAGCTATGGCTATGTGAGTCCTTTAACCGGCTCTAATGATGCCTACCTGAGTGCTACTGTAAAGGTGATGTACAATATTACAGCACATCGTAAGAGTCCGTTTAGGATCAGAAGACGCTAGTTGTAGCCTAAAGTGTTATAGTCTTAATAGAGAGGCTCTGGTAAGTTTTAGTTGCCAGGGCCTCTTTTTTATTGATGCAAAGAACCTGCTGGATGACAGCATCAAGATGGTTGTGACACATTAAAGTACTTACACTCCGAGTATCTGCGAAAAGTGTGGTATTGTTCGATACCTCGCTATGCAGAATAACTATAGCTGTTTTCTGTTCTTTTGAGCTTCCTGGTCCGAGAGTCTTCTGTTGGTGATTTCTTAATTCTTGTTATAGTTTACATGGATCAAGATACCTGCTAGGGAGGTGTCGGGCAGGCATTCCAGATGCAGCAATCTTGAGTAGACCAATGTGGCCAGAGGCCAAACTATAGCTCACACTCGCCGGAGGCAAGCGAGGGCGCTTAAGGCGTGAGTAGCGGCCTTACGAAGGTATTATTGATCTTCAGGAGTAAGTTTTATGCAAAGTAGTGGAGCTGTGTCCTTGTGCATTTGCTGGTGTAGGTTTACAGCCATATCTTTCCCCTATCTTTTCTGGACTGGCTTTGAAGAACTATCCTCTTGAGGACGAGAGAGAACGGATGGTTAAAACTTGCGGGCACTGCTCGTAGGGGTGTTCCCATCTATTGAGGTAGTATTTTCACCAACAGAAGTAACCTGCTTCGTAGCTGTAGCCCCTATGATCTCCTCAAGGGCAGGGCCGTTTCATTCTTTTTTTTGTCATCCTGAAAGGATCTTGGCGGAATATAGAAATGGCTTCACCTCCGAGGGTAGGTAGGGCTATTTCATTCTTTCATTTTGCCCTCGCTCGCCTCTGGCGAGTGTGTGTTACCTGCGGACTCTGGCCGCTTAAACCTGTGCCTTAGGCACAAGTGGCGGGACGCCACTAAATAACTCACACTCGCCAGAGGCGAGCGAGAGCGTTGTTTTTTATGGTTTTAGCAGAATGAAACGGCCCTGCCGAGGTAGGAGCCCTCTTTCTCAACCAAGTTCCTTAACAGAATGACAGTAAGTTATGAATGATTTGTATCAGTATGAAACGCCCATGTCCTCAAAGGGACAATTCTTTCAAAGGATAATTTTTTATGAAAAAGCTATGGGATAAGGTTTGCAACTCGTGACTTTTTATTGTCAGATATGTAATTGGACCAGGGCTGAGACTCAACTATAGTTCCGGGCGCCACGCTAAGGCTTTTGGCCATAGAATTAAAACAATAGCAAAGAACGTATAGCCTAACTGCGCTGGTGAACCACTTACCTGGAGATAATTTGCCTTAGGTAAATGCTGTTTCTTTCACAAATACAATTAGCTGTTCTGACCTTGAATTAGAAGTTATTTCAGATTTAGGTATGCTTTCACGATGTAATATTTTACATTTGCAGTTATGTCACCAGGCAAAATTCTCTGAGACGAGCGCTTCTTTTGCTACCGTTGTCAGATAACCTTA
>DATBUF010000277.1:0-1809 GCA_036516435.1 Pontibacter sp. | reverse complement strand
AGGTTTAATTGTCCGCACAGGTTCTCTGTGTTCGGGTGCTGCGCACTTGCTATAATAGCTTCGGCGTGCGCTTTGTCGGCAGGGGAGCCCAGCAGGTACACTTTATAGTTGACAGGCAGGCTGTTGAGTAACTCCACCCATTTTTCGGCAGGGTACTGCTTGGTAAACCACACCGATGTGGGCGCTATAGTTAGATAAGGTATAGTTTTGAGCGGCTGTACTTTCTCGTAGTCCTGCGCTGTTGGGTATAGTTTAGGCTTAGCTGCGGGGCCATCCGTAATACTGCTGATGAGCAACTGGTTTCGCTCTACCTCATGGCTGCCGTTCTCCATGTTGTGGGTGTAGCGACGCGTAAACAGGCGTGAGAAAGGGTTTTTGTCGAACCCAAAGGTTTGTTTTGCACCCGAGAAAGCCGTTAAGATGCCGGTAGCGCCATAACGCTGTACATTTACCACCACATCGTACTTCTCAGCCCGGATCTGGCCCAGCAACTTCCACAGGCTTTTATACTTGCCTTCCTGTTTGTTCCAGATCAGCACCTGGCGCAGCAACGGGTGGGTTTTCAGTAATCCTTCATTTCCTTTCCGCAGCAGAAAATCGAGTTGGGCAGCAGGGTAGGTGGCATGCAGTTTTTCTACAAGGGCAGTGGCCAGTACCACATCTCCCAGAAAAGCGGTCTGGATTATCAGTATTTTCTTGATCTCGGATGGCTGCATCCGGCAAAGCTACGGCTTCTGCCTAAATTTGAAAACAGCATTTTTATACTTTGCCTGCACCAGCGTGTAAAGCAGCCTTTCACTAAATTTCTGAAAAATGAAGTATAGCTATACTTAATATTTTGTAAAATTCAGCGTTGTGAGTTCTGATTCCGAAGTAAGGCTGTGGCTATGCTTTGGCAGGAAGTAAACTTTAAAGAAGGATGTGCGGGGAAGAGGCCTGCCAGTAAAAATATCATGAAAAAATCTTTACTACACTTAAGTATAGCTATTATGCTCCTGCTTTCCGGTTGCGTGTCTGCTTACATGCCCAATGTGCCCAATGTGCCGATGTTTACCCAGAAAGGCGAATTGAGTGCGGGCGGACACGTCTCCCTGAAAGGCAACATTACGTTTAATACTGCCTATGCCGTGTCCGATCATTTTGCTGTGATGCTGAACGGCTCCATGCTCAACAGCGAGCGCCGCAAACGCGATTTCAGGCATAATTTGCTGGAAGCAGGCGGCGGTTACTTCACCACCTTCGGCCCGGATAATAACCGTATTCTGGAGATTTACGCCGGCTACGGCGGGGGCTCCAGCGACCGTACTGAGAAGGACGAACACAGCAAAACCGGCGAAATGACCTATACCCGTCACGAAGCCAACTTCAGCAAATACTTTACGCAGGTGAACTTTACCTCAAAAAAGAAGAAGTCGCTCAGCTTATTTAACCGTGAGTTTCCGCTGAACTATGGCACAGCCCTGCGCGCCAGCTACGTGAACATGCACGACTATAAACTAAACGGAGAACCTGCTGCCGAAGAAGACAATATTTTCCTGGAGCCGATCTTCTATACCCGCCTTACCCTTAACCCATCCGTGCAGCTGCAATACACCACTGGCACCACCATCGGCCTGAAGAACCGCGAAATTCTGACAGCAGCCTACTCGGTATTTGCCGTCGGGTTCGTGATAAATGTAGGGGGGCGCAATCTGGCGAGATAATATCCGGACCAGTGATTAAGCATGATTTAACAGATTGTCAGGATTAGGCTGTTGCTATAGTTTGAGCTATAGTTCTATAGTTGTTGTTTTACCCGTCAAAGTCTTT
>DATBUF010000276.1:0-2435 GCA_036516435.1 Pontibacter sp. | reverse complement strand
AGACCGGTAACACAGTCTCGCATATCGGAGCTCGATTTTAACAACATTGCATTTGGTAAGATATTCTCGGACCACATGCTGGTTGCTGATTTTAAAGAAGGTGCCTGGCGGAATCCTGAGATACTGCCTTACGGTAACATGTCCTTAAGCCCCGCTACTTCGGCTATTCACTATGGGCAGGCTATTTTTGAAGGCATGAAGGCTTACCGGAGCATAGAGGGCGATATTATGCTTTTCAGGCCGTTGGATAATTTCAGAAGGTTGAACATTTCGGCGCACCGCATGTGCATGCCAGAACTGCCAGAAGAAATTTTTATGCACGGGCTGGAGCAACTGCTGCGCCTGGATGCCGCATGGGTTCCGCCAACGGAAGGCAGTGCACTGTACATTCGTCCGTTCATGTTTGCTACCGACGATTTTATAGGAGTAAGGCCATCATCTAACTATAGATTTGCTGTTTTCTCGTGCCCGGTGGGTGCTTACTACAGTGCCCCGGTGCGTGTGGCCATCGAAACAAAGTATGTGCGCTCAGCAGAGGGTGGTGCAGGATTTGCAAAGGCGGCCGGTAACTATGGCGCGGCGCTTTACCCAGCCAAACTGATGCAGGAAAAAGGCTACCACCAGCTGATCTGGACTGACCACAAAGAGCATAAGTATATTGAGGAGTCCGGCACGATGAACGTAATGTTCGTGATTAATGGTGTGCTGGTAACACCTGCTGTGAGTTCTACCATTCTCTCCGGCATTACCCGCGACAGTGTACTGCAGGTAGCCCGCGACCTGGGGTACCCGGTAGAGGAGCGCCGCGTAAGCGTGGAGGAGATTGTAGAAGCACATAAAGCCGGTACACTACAGGAAGCCTTCGGTACGGGAACGGCCGCAACTATAGCCCAGATTGCCACCATACACTACAATGGCGAAGACCTGGAGCTGCCAGCTATAGCGGGACGTAAAATATCTGTAAACGTGACGGCTCAGCTGGATAAGATCAAAACAGGGCAGGCACCGGACACGCATAACTGGATACACAGAATTAAACTATAGGTTCGGATCTATAGTACAGATGCTGAAGTATGGCCTTACAGCCGATGCTTCAGCATCTTGTTGTTTAAAGAAAGTATAGAACAGAATATAAACCAACAGAACCATGACTGCAGAGCATGTAAAAGATTTAAAGGCGCGCGTAGAAGCCCTGAGGAGGTACCTTTGACTACGATGCCAAGAAGAAAGAGGTAGAAGCAATAGAGACCCAGACCACAGCGCCCGGCTTTTGGGACAACTCCAAAGAAGCTGAGAAGGTACTGCGGGAAGTAAAAGCCATAAAGGTCTGGACAGAGCATTTTGAGGAAGTAGAGAAGAAATACAACGACCTTGAAACGCTGTTTGAGTTCTACAAAGAAGGCGACGTTGAAGAGGAGGAAATACAGCAGGAGGCCAAAACAACCGCAGAGGCAATAGAGGGGCTGGAGTTTAAGCGCATGCTCAGCAGCGAGGAAGACCAGCTAAGTGCCATCCTGGAAATAAACCCGGGGGCAGGCGGTACCGAGAGCCAGGACTGGGCTGAGATTCTGATGCGCATGTACATTATGTGGGCAGACTCGCATGACTTTGGTGTGAAGCAGCTCAACTACCAGGCCGGAGACGGGGCAGGCATAAAATCGGCTACCCTGGAAATTACCGGAGACTTTGCGTACGGCTATCTGAAATCGGAGATAGGCGTGCACCGCCTGGTGCGTATTTCCCCATTCGACTCAGGTGGGCGCCGCCACACTTCCTTTGCGTCAGTGTTTGCTTACCCGGTGGTGGATGATACCATCAACATTGAAGTAAACATGGGCGATATTGAGTGGGATACTTTCCGGTCGGGTGGCGCAGGTGGCCAGAACGTGAACAAAGTGGAAACTGCCGTTCGCCTGAAGCATAAGCCTACCGGCATAGTCATTGAGTGCCAGATCGAGCGTTCGCAGCTCATGAACAAAGAGCATGCCCTGCGTATGCTTCGCTCAAGGTTGTACCAGATAGAAGTAGAGAAGCGGAATGAAGAGCGGGACCGCATCGAAAGCACCAAGAAAAAGATTGACTTTGGCTCGCAGATACGCAACTACGTGCTACATCCCTACAAACTGGTAAAAGATGTCAGAACAGGCGTAGAGCGTACGGATGTACAGAACGTACTGGACGGTGACCTGGACGAATACATTAAAGCTTACCTGATGCAACATTAAACAGTGCTGCCTCAAACATACGCTATTTTACAAAGCCCGTAGCGCTCCTAAGCGCTACGGGCTTTTACTTTTTAGTAAGCTGCAACTATAGCTGTCCTAAACTATAGGCTTGCTATAGTTGCAGTACTTAAATCTGTACCCATCAAAGGCATCTTACCACAGGGTTTACTCTTTTAGTGCCACCAAACTATAGCTGTGTTCAGGCAAGCG
>DATBUF010000275.1:0-5249 GCA_036516435.1 Pontibacter sp. | reverse complement strand
TGCAAAAAACCTGAAGAAACGCTTAGTCTGAAGTTTATCAAGCTGGGATTTCATCTCCCTATAGCTATTTCGTAACTTAGTACAGTCATCTGCGATTTCTTTTTGCACTTGGGCTAATTGGGCTTGAGAATAGACAGCTCTTGGGATATCATATAAATGTGGGTTACTGCCAGAGGGTGACACCCTAAGTGACATGGCGCTATTAAATGAGCTTAGTTCATTTCCAAACTTCTTTACCAAGTCGTTGGTTTTAGTATCATAAAAGTAGAAATCGCTACTGAGTAATACATTATAAAATTCTTCTATCCTATCAATTTGATAGTCAAAAATCGATTGGTTATTAGTTATATGAAGCATGTCATAATCGAAAGTGTCAATATCATATACTGCGTATATTTTATTTATTTTTTCGATATCCTTTACATACAATGATTTGTAATAACCAAAAACTCTTATAAAAATTGGAATTAAGCATCCGGTAACAATTAAGATAAGGGCAATAGTCATGAACACATTATTTTGTGTTTCAATCGAGTTACTAAGCTCTGGTCGTATCAATACAGCTACATAAGGTATTACATTACTAAAGCCTAGTATGGAAATCCCAGCTCCTATAAGCGATAAACTTATTCTTGAAACTAAACGACCTCTAACATAGAACTCTGCTAGGACTAGTGCTCTCTCAATCAATTTTCTATCTTCAGTTTGCATTTACTATTGATTCTAAATTATTTTAATTGTGCATAACTACCGCATAAACGGAGCCCTATTCCGTTTATCTGCACTATGTGTGGAGGTGTTAAATCTCTTTATACTGTTTGGTAGTACAATATACCATAAATATATCTAGCTGCAATACAAAAAAGCAGCTACCGGTAGGGCAGCTGCTTCAGCATGAGTTTTATAGTTAGTTAGCTATTGTGCTTGTAGTAATTTAGCAGCATCTCGGTGGAGCTGTCGTGTTGGCCTGGTTTATCCTGCAGCAGCTCTTTTTCTATAGTTGTGGCCAGTTGCTTGCCTAGTTCCACACCCCACTGGTCAAAACTATAGATGTTCCAGATTACCCCCTGCACAAAGGTTTTATGTTCGTACATGGCCAGCAGGCTACCCAGGGTATAAGGCGTAAGCTGTGGCAGCATAATGGAGGTAGAGGGTTTGTTGCCTTCAAACAACTTGTGGGGCAGCAGGGCTTCCAGTGCATCCGGAGCCATATCTTTTTGTTCCAGCTCCTGGCGCACCTCATCCGCTGATTTTCCCTGCATCAGGGCCTCGGTCTGGGCGAAGAAGTTAGATAAAAGTAACGGCTGGTGCTCCCCGATAGGGTTGTTGCTACGGGCTGCTGCTATAAAATCGCAGGGTATTAAAACGGTACCCTGGTGGATGAGCTGAAAGAAAGAATGCTGGCTGTTGGTGCCGGCTGCTCCCCATACTACAGGCTGTGTCTGGTAGGTAACCGGGTTGCCGTTGCGGTCGGTACTTTTGCCATTGCTCTCCATCATCAGCTGCTGCAGAAACTCGGGTAGCAGGCGCATGTACTGGTCGTAAGGGAGCACGGCGTGTGTCTGGCAGTTAAAAAAGTTTGTATACCAGATGCCAAGCAATGCCATCAGCACGGGTACATTCCGGCGCAAAGGGGCAGTCCGGAAGTGTTTGTCCATGGCCTCAGCACCGCGCAGAAGTTCTTCAAAATGCTTATAACCAACAGCGCAGGCTATAGACAAGCCAATGGCCGACCAGAGCGAGAAGCGGCCGCCTACCCAGTCCCAGAAGCGGAATGTGTTTTCAGGGGAAATCCCGAATTTGGCTACTTCGGCGGTGTTGGTAGAAAGGGCTACAAAGTGCTTGCTGATGTGTGCTTCCTCAACAGCTTTTTCTAAAAACCAGCTCCGTGCAGTATGGGCGTTGGTGATCGTTTCTTTGGTAGTAAAGGTTTTGGATGCAACTATAAACAGTGTGGTTTCCGGGTCCAGTTTCTTCAGCACTTCGGCTGCATCAGTGCCATCCACATTCGAGATAAAATGCACTTCCAGATTTGGCTGCTGATAGCTTTTTAGCGCCTCGCACACCATCTGCGGGCCCAGGTGCGAGCCGCCAATACCAATATTTACAATGTGCCGGAACGGTTTGCCGGTATACCCGGTCAGTTCACCGTTGTGTATCTTGTCACAGAACGTTTTCATCTGCTGCTGCACAGCGCGCACTTCTTCCAGTACATTCTCGCCATCTACCAGCAGTTCCCGGTCTGTAAAGTTGCGCAGCGCGGTATGCAGCACCGCCCGGTCTTCTGTCACGTTTATCTTCTCGCCCGTAAACATGCTTTCAATGGCAGCCGACACTTCCATTTCTTCGGCAAGGGCCACCAGCAGGTCCAGGGTTTCTTCGGTAATGCGGTTTTTGGAGAAGTCGTACAGCACGCCATCCAACTGTACCGACAGCTTCTGAAAACGCTGCGGATCGTTGGTGAACAGGGTACGCAGGTGCTGTGGCTGTAGTGTATTAAAATGGGTGTTCAGTTTTTGCCAGGCAGCACACGAGGTAGGGGCGTAGTTCTTGAGCATAAAGCCGGAAGTTGTTGTGTTTGCAATATGGCCTCAACTACTCTTTTTTCATAGCATAGGTTACGGATTCTGTGTCCGGAGCAGGTGCAAACTATAGCGCTATAGTTACTTATTGTAGCAATTACCGTAAGAGAGAGGAAGTTATGCCGGCAGGTACCGGTTTTTAATAATTTAATTTCTGATACGATGAAAGAAGCACCGAAAGACGAGAAGGCAGATAAAGCACCTAAAAAGCAGGAACTCCGCGAAGATGATGGCAAGCGTTTACCACCGCAGCCCAAGGCGTACGGCGTAGGAGGAGCACATCGCAATGTGCGTCCGGAGCAGGGGCCCGATGTGCCTCCGCATGAGCAGACTGAAGGAATTCCTTAAGAAGTGAAACTATAGAACTATAACTATAGGCTCCCACGTGTACCGGGGTTCACCCGTGCGTGGGAGCTTATATAACTCAACTTCCCCAATCACGTAAGCCTGTCCTTAACTTAAGCGCTGCTCTCTTGCAGGCGGCCACTACCTCGTTACCAAATGAACCCGCATACCCCTACTGCTATCAGAAAATATACTGCTACAGACTTGCCTTCGGCGCTGGATGCCTTGCCTGCGTTACTACAGGGCAAAAAACCTGCTGTTTTCCTGGACTATGACGGTTGCCTGACGCCCATTGTTCCTAAACCGGAACAGGCCGTGCTCAGCGAAGAAATGAAAGCCACTTTGCAGCAGCTGGCGCAGCACTGTTTTGTAGCCATTGTGAGTGGCCGCGACCGTGCCAATGTGCAGCAGCTGGTGCAGCTAAAGGAACTATACTTTGCCGGCTCGCATGGATTTGATATTATGGGGCCGGATGGCAGGCACACGGAGCCGGGCGGGGCCAGACAAGTGTTGCCTGCCCTGGATGCCGCAGAGCACGAACTTACCCGGGAACTGCAAACTATAGCCGGTGTGCTGGTAGAGCGGAAGCGCTATGCCATTGCCGTGCATTACCGCAATGTGCCCCAGGCGCTGGAAGCGCAGGTAAAAGCTACAACCGAAACTATACTGGCCCGGCATCCGCAGCTAAAGCAAGGGGCCGGAAAAAAGATCATCGAGCTGAAGCCTAACCTGGACTGGCACAAGGGCAAGGCCGTACTATGGCTGCTGGAGGAAATGCACCTGAACAATGCCGAAGTCATTCCGGTCTATATTGGGGATGACATAACCGACGAAGATGCGTTTGCGGCACTGCAGGGCAGGGGAATCGGCATACTGGTAGGCGAGCACGACGAACAAACGGCAGCCACTTACCGCCTGGAAAATGTGGCCGAAGTGCAGCAGTTCCTAAGCCGGATTGTGGAGGAAATCAGAGAGCGCCAGTAAGTTTGCAGGCCAGGATAATCAGCAACTATAGCTAGCACATGGAAAAGGCGGAAACTATAGTTACAGTAACTCAGCAGTCAAATACCAGTACTTTGTCTTTATGTTTGCCGCGCATGTGTCCCCGGATAATCTGCTGCACGTCCTTATTGTCGTTGTAACGTGTAATGCCTGCTTTAAAATCATCAAGCGTAGAGGCCGAGAAAGTATCATCCACAAAGCCAAAACCCAGGTAAGTGCCGTGTTCCACTACAACTATAGATTTCTCGCCGGGCTCACGGCCCTTGCCTAAAATTACGAAGCTGTTATGCTCGTAAGTAAACGAATCCAGCGCCTCTGCTACACGTTTGTTATATGTTTCCGGATCTTCCTTGCCAATACACGCCCCGTTGCACTGGTGTACCTGGTAATCGAAGCAGGCACCAGGTGTTTTATACAGGTCGCATAGTTTCTGGCACAGGTTATACTTGGCTACTTTATGAAACAGAAAGCCTTTTGCCTTGTAGTGGTTCGATAACGCAATCAGGGGCGTCATATTCACATCATCGGCCTTGTTGATACTGCCGTAAGTCAGGCGCTTGTAACCTTTCTCATCCTCGTACACAAAAATGCCGGTGTTAAACACGCTGCGGCGCTGCTGCCGGTTGTAGTGCGGCTTCATACGTTTTATCTCCGCCGATTCGTACAGTAAAGCAACCAACTCATTTCCCATCAGCTCATAGGTAATATCGGCAATGCTGTTTTTAAAGTCCAGCGATTTACGACTCTTATAGTCGATGTTGAAGTGCTGGATAATGCGTTTTTTGATGTTGATGCTCTTGCCTACGTAGATCACCTCGCCCTTTTCGTTGTGGAAGTAGTACACGCCCGGCACCATCGGCAGCGCATCCACCTGTTCTTTGCTAATGGCGGGCGGCAGCAGCGATGTTTTAATTTCCTGCTTCAGTACCTGCGAGGTATTCTCGGCTGCCATGTTCATGTTGCCATCCACTACGGGCCGGTTTATCTTGATGAGCTTATCAAAAAGAATGGCGGTAGCTTCTGCATCTCCGATGGCCCGGTGGCGCTGTTTCAGTTCGATATCGATGCTTTGGCAAAGCTTACCCAAACTATAGGAGGGCAGCCCCGGGATGAGCGCGCGGCTCAGGCGCACGGTGCAAAGCGTTTTGCGCTGGAATGTGTAGCCCAGGTCGGCAAATTCTTTTTTGATAAAAGAGTAGTCGAAGCGTACATTGTGGGCCACGAAAATCTTGCCTTCGGTAAACTCCACAATTTCTTTGGCCACCTCGTAAAACTTAGGCGCATTCTGCACCATGTCGTCGGTAATGCCGGTTAACTGGG
>DATBUF010000274.1:0-14208 GCA_036516435.1 Pontibacter sp. | reverse complement strand
CTACCCTCACCCACGGAGAAGGCGGTTGAATAGAGCTACTATTTCCGTAAATCACGCCTACTTCTTTCACATTGGGCATGCTGGTATTATATGCATTTTTTTTCTGATAGGCATAGATGTATTTACCTCTAGCGCCATCATTTAAGTCTGGACAATGAAAACCCCGAGGCTTTCCCTTACTTCAATAGGAGGAAATCCTCTATTCCTCCAATAAGTAGCTGAACCAATTGATTTAGAATCTACATGAGCCTTTCATAAAGGCTGGATTAGATCGTTAAACATAGCACAACTTAAGCAGTTAAACCCAGCCGGAAAAGGCAAAGTCAGTGCTATTTGTAACACAGGGTTTTGGTAGGGCCGAGTGAACTGAGCAGCCTTTGAAGTGGTTTAATACAGGAATACCATCTAAAAAAACAGTGTTCTATAACAGAAAGTAACATTAAGCCCATAAAAAACCGCAGGTTTTTACCTGCGGCCTCTCTAAACTATAGTTCAGGGCTAAGTTACCCTTCGTAGTAAAACTCGCCGTGTGGGCTTCTTATTGTCAGTTCGTTGGTTTTGCTGGCTTTCACGCGACCGATTATCCGGGCATCTACATTAAAAGATTTTGAGATCGCGATTAACTCCTGAGCGTATTGCTCGGGCAGGTAAATTTCCAGGCGGTGGCCCATGTTAAACACCTTGTACATTTCTTTCCAGTCGGTGTGGCTTTGCTCCTGTATAATGCGGAATAGGGGCGGCGTCGGGAATAGGTTGTCTTTTATGATATGTACCTTGTCGGTAAAGTGCAGCACTTTGGTCTGGGCGCCACCACTGCAATGTACCATGCCATGTATGTGCCGGCGGTGCTCCTGTAAGATGGCCTTGACTATAGGCGCGTAAGTGCGTGTTGGCGACAGCACCAGTTTGCCCATCTCCAGACCGGTTTCAGGCTCTACATCGGTTAGTTTATAGTTGCCGGAGTAAACCAGGTCGGCGGGTAGTTCAGGGTCGTAGCTCTCGGGGTACGATGCCGCAATGTAGTTATGGAACACATCGTGGCGGGCGGATGTAAGACCGTTGCTGCCCATGCCGCCGTTGTATTCTGTTTCGTAAGTGGCCTGCCCGTACGATGCAAATCCAACTATAACATCACCAGGTTGTATGGTGTGGTTGCTGATCACCTCGTCGCGTCGCATGCGGGCCGTTACGGTGCTATCCACTATAATCGTACGTACCAGGTCCCCTACATCTGCTGTTTCGCCGCCGGTGCTGTAAATGCCAACACCATTATCGCGGAGCAGCTGCAATATCTCTTCCGTACCATTAATGATCGCTGCAATTACTTCGCCGGGAACCAGTTTTTTGTTACGCCCTATAGTTGACGAAAGCAGGATGTTGTCAGTAGCGCCCACGCATAGCAGGTCATCGGTATTCATCACTACGGCATCCTGGGCAATGCCTTTCCATACACTCAGGTCGCCGGTCTCTTTCCAGTACAGGTAAGCCAGCGATGACTTGGTTCCGGCACCATCGGCGTGCATAATGTTGCAGTAGTCCGGGTCGCCGGTCAGTATATCAGGGATGATCTTGCAGAAAGCTTTCGGGAAAATACCTTTGTCGATGTTCTTGATGGCATTATGCACATCCTCTTTAGAAGCCGACACGCCACGGCGCAAATATCTGTTTTCCATAGTTCGGGATGATTTGCCTACAAATTTAACAAAGCAAGCGGGATTGTGGTAGCCACACCGAAATAAAAAGCATACGCGCCCGGCTATACTCCGGATACACCGCTGAACCAACTATAACGAAGAAAAAAGTATAAATAACATTCAGTTATATATATATTTTACAACAGGCAACCTTAGATAACGAACTGGCATCAGCAGTGTATAACCAAGCTCTAAAAGAATGAAAAAGAAGATCTTATTCTCTGGTTTCTGCCTGTTTGCGACAGCTACTACCCTGTTGGCTCAGGATTCGTTAAGCGTGAAGCCGGTAGCCACTAAGCCTTACAAGCTGGCCCTGGGCTTGCGCTACTCCCCCGGTGGCCCCGCCGCAGACTTCGGCTTCACGGCTAAATACTTTATCGGAGCGCAGTCGGCCCTGGAGGCCCAAGCTACCAAATTCTCCTACTCCGACTCGTACATGGCTACCGTTAGTTACGTCTGGCAACCACAGTTACTAACGTCATCGGGATTAAGGCCGTACATCTCTGCCGGCATAGGTGCCATGCGCTACCACGACCAGCATCCCGATAACAGCTTTATCAAAACCAACCCAGTGGCTGTAGTAAATGCAGGTGTAGAGTACAAGTTTCGCAGAGCACCCGTAGCCCTATCACTGGATTACCGCGCACCTGTTCTTCGCTACGACAACAGCCCTTATCAGTCACGCAAGCCACTCAGCGATTATGGCAATCTGGGTATCGGGGTTAAGCTGTTGTTAAGGTAGTGTATACTGGAGGGCCGGCAGGGTTCGTTCTTCACGGCTTCTTGCCTGGGCGGGGAGAGAGACCTCGGCTGTTGTTATAGTTCTATAGTTGCTGCTGGCCCCTGCCCTTGAAAGCTACGCTCGCTACCTTCGAACTCGCGTTCCAGGTAGTCTAAGGAGGGGAGCTCTTCTGTCTTTACTATAGTTGAGAACTATGGTTTTGTAGTTACAGCCTCTTACTGTAGCTGGCTATAGTTTGGTCCTCCGGCCCAGTTGAGTTACAAACTCGACCTCATGGTTAGACACGGGTTACAAACCCGCGCCAGCAACCTAAACTTAAGCCTTAGTTATAGTTGCAGCTATAGTTTCATAGTTACAACCTGGGAGCGGACAGGTCGCGACCTGTCCCTACAGATCTACTACCATAAAAAAGCTCGAAGCTTACCGGAACAAACTGTAGATCGGCTATAGCTATGCGAAATGATTTCAGTCTTTGGGTTGAGCGCCTTTGACTTGTTGCGGTGCCGCAGGCAATCCGAGGCACGAGGATAGCAAGAAGGCAGCAGCGCGATGCCCAAAGACGGGGCCTCCCGGCCCAGGAGGGAGCCAAGTCAACTATAAAACTATAGGTGAGTAGAGCTCCCAGGAATACAAGATGCTATGCAACAACAGGCAAGTTGCAAATATAACCAGCGATAGAACTATAGTTTGTGACAAGCAATGGCAACTATAGAACGATAGTGCAGCCTACTGAAGCAGCAAACATGATTAAAAGAAAAGAGCGGTTGAAGCATACACCTCAACCGCTCCCTTGTAGCGCTACACTGATTACTCCTGTATACGTACCACTTTAAATTCTGTACGTCGGTTACGCTGATGATCTGCTTCTGTTTTGGCGTTACGCACCACCGGGCGGGTTTCGCCGTAACCTTTGGCTGTAATGCGGCCCTTGCTGATGCCCTTGGAAATAATGTACTCCACTGCAGACTCAGCGCGGCGTTGCGACAGGTCCAGGTTGTAGACATCGGAGCCACGGGAGTCGGTGTGGGAGCTCAGCTCAATGGAGATGTTCGGGTTGTCCTGTAGCACCTCTACCAGCTTGTCCAGCTCCACGGCTGCATCCGGACGAATATCTGCTTTGTCGAAGTCGTAGAAGATGTTCTCCAGTACAATCGGCTTCTCTTTCACGATCTGGTTCAGCACGAGGGTGGCTGTCAGGCGGATGTCTGTTACATCTTCGGTTAGCTGGTCCTGTGCCGGTATTTTGCCTGCAGTAGTAATGCGCTGGCGAGCAGTAAAGAAGCCTACCCTCTCCGATACCAGCGAGTAAGTAGAGGCCGTATCCAGGCTGAATGTGAATTTACCCTGTGCATCAGAGGTAGTTTCTTTGATCTTCTGGCCTCGTTCGTTCTGCAGCACTACTACCTGGTTCGGAACTATAGTTTGTTGCTTAGCTCCTTCGCGACGCAGGTATACGGTACCATCTACAAAGAAATTAACCTGCTTGCGCTGCGATTTTACAAAGCCATACAGGTCGTCGCCTCCTTTTCCGCCTTCGCGGTTCGACGAGAAGAAGCCACGTGTAGCATTCTGGAAGTAGATGCTGAAATCATCGCCCGGGGAGTTTACCGGTGCACCCATGTTCACAGGCTTTCCGTTCTCTACTCTAAACAGGTCCAGGTTACCAAGGCCAGGCAAACCATCCGAAGCAATGTATAAGGTGCCATCCGGGGCAACGTGCACAAAACTTTCATTGCCAGGTGTGTTGATGTCCGGGCCAAGATTTTCCGGGGTGCTAAAGCGCCCGTTCTCGTCTATAGTTACTTTGTAGATGTCGTTGCCGCCTAAACCACCTTTCCGATCAGAAGCAAAATATAATGTCCGCCCATCCGGCGAGAAGGCCGGAGACGAATCCCAGGCGCGTGGATCACTGATTGGCAACAGCTTTGGTTCGGTCCAGGCGTTGGAGCGGAAGTAGGTTACAAACAGGTCCACGTTCTGGCGTCCTTTCTTGGTGCCTTCGTTGCCGCGTGCAAATACCATGGTGCGGCCTTCGTTCGCAAAGGTAGCCATGGCATCGTGTATGCCTTCGAGGTTTACCTGGTCGAACTTGCGCACAGGACCACTCTGCTCTGCCAGCGAGTCGGTAAGTGGTGTGGCAAAGATATCTATAAAGCCCTCGCCGTTGCCCATGTATGCTTTGCCGGAGCTGCGGGTAGAGGAGAATACCAGTTCGTTGTTCAGGATGTAAGGCGCAAACTCAGATGCCTCGGTATTTAAAGCAGTCAGGTTCTGTACTTCGTAGGCCTGTGTGCCACGCATAATGTCGCTCAGCTGACCAAAGCTCTCTACCTCACGGGTGGCTAACCCTTTCAGGCGGGTGTTGCTGCCGATGCGGGCATAGTCCTCAAGCTGGTTCAGAGCCTCCTCGTATTTGCCGTTGGCCTTTAAGGACATGCCGTAGTAATAGTAGGTATCTTCCTTTTTAAAACCTGCATCCAGAGCAGCTTTATAGTAGGGTTCGGCCTGCGCCAGCCTGTTCGACAAGCGGTAAGATTCTGCTATTTTATAGTTTACTTCCCCCGGGTTTTTGGAACCGCTCAGCGCCTGCTTGTAAAACTCAATGGCTTTTTCATACTGCTCCATCTCAAACCGCTTGTCACCTTTGCCTATCTGCTGCGTGGCTCCGCAGGCACTCACAAACAAAGCAATCAGCACCAGCAGGCTCAGTTGCTTTAAGGCATAGGAAAGTCGGTTTGTATGTAGCATGTATGGAATGAGCTTAAGTATAAAGTACTTTATCTAAAAGTAGCGCGAAAGCCAGCTTTGCTGTGCCGGTCGTGGCCAGTCAGCTTGCAGGTCGCTATAGTTGGTAACCAGGGTATCAAAGTATAAGGTATCCTTGTTTATATCGCCGGCAGCAACTTTCTCTTTTAACTGGCTCATGCTAACCAGCTCTACCTCCCCGTTCTGCAGGAAAGCCAGTTGCGTGCGGTCGAAGAAAGAAACATGAAACCGCTGCTCCAAGTCCCGCACAAAATTCACCGACTTATCGATAGAGCAACCGCTGGCCGCCGCCGCGCTCTCGTTGTTAGCCAGTACCAGAAAACGGTCGTGCAGCAACTCTGCCGATGCCTGCAAGTTAGTGCCGTGGCTGCTCCAGTCAGTTGCAAAAGCCTGCAGCAATGGTTTTATTTCTGCCTGCTCTGCCTCCGTAAGCGGCCGGTTTGCCTGGTAAATCCAGATGCGGGCCTGCGGCGGCAGTTCATCAAACGGAATATACATATTTAATGGTTGAATTGTTGATTGTTAAATTGTTGACTCACAACATGTGAAAAACAACAATTAAGCAATTTAACAATGTAGCAATTACTTCGTTAATCCTTCAGCTTGTGCGATCAGTTCGGCGATATCGAAAACTTTTACGTTTTCTTCCTGCTCCTTGTTCTTTACACCATCGCTCATCATTACCATACAAAAAGGGCAGGCCGTGGCGATCACACCGTTACCTGTACCTAACGTGGCCAAGGCCTCTTCGGTACGCTCTACGTTAATATCTTTTCGGCCTGGCTCGGGCTCCTTAAACATCTGAGCACCACCGGCTCCACAGCACAACCCGTTGGCACGGCTACGTTTCATCTCCACCAGGTCAGCATCCAGGGCAGCCAGCACATCGCGCGGTGCTTCGTAAATGTCGTTGGCTCTACCTAAGTAGCAGGAATCGTGATACGTGATACGCTTGCCTTTAAACGCTTCGCCACCCTGCACGTGTACTTTGCCTTCGTTAATGAGCTGCTGCAGAAACGTAGAATGGTGAATCACCTCGTAGTTACCACCCAGATCAGGGTACTCGTTTTTGATAGTGTTAAAGCAGTGCGGGCAGGCTGTTACAATCTTCTTGATGTTGTAAGCATTCAGCACCTCGATGTTGGTAAGCGCCTGCATCTGGAACAGGAACTCGTTACCGGCACGCTTGGCAGGCTCGCCGGTGCAGCTTTCTTCGGTACCTAATACGGCGTACTTTATACCTACGTGCTCCAGTATCTGCACAAAGGCGCGGGTTACTCTTTTGTAGCGGTCGTCGAAAGAACCGGCACAACCTACCCAGAACAGCACTTCAGGCTCCAGGCCATTCGCAGCCATTTCGGCCATGGTAGGTACTTTTATTAATCTTTTATTTTCTTCCATCTGATAGGTAATTCAAAGGCTATTTTATCGTAGCTAAGCTACTCTGTTTATAATTGCTAAATTGTTAAAGGTTAAATTGCTGGTTAGCCCGGAGCGGGTTGTGCTGAAATCAACAATTTAACAATTCAGCCATTTAACAATTAATTTTTCGAAGGCAGGTATAGTTCGTCGGCCCAGTTAAAGCGGTCGGATGCCGGGAATGCCCATGGTGCCCCGTTGTTCTCGATGTTGGTGAACATGGCATTGAGCGAAGCCGGTGCAGCCGACTCTTCCAGCACCAGGTAGCGGCGCAGGTCCATGATAGTGGAAAGCTGGTCTATGTTTACCGGGCAGGACTCCACGCAGGCGTTGCAGGTAGTGCAGGCCCATAGTTCTTCAGGGGTAATGTAGCCACGCAGCAGGGTTTTTTCATCGGTCGTTTCTACACGCTCCACGCCCATCTCTTTGTAATGGTTGGGTCTGAAGATAGCCGGGTGCTCGCCTTTCTCTTCCATGCGGTCGCGGGTATCCATCACAATTTTACGCGGCGAAAGCAGCTTACCCGTAATATTAGCCGGGCAAACAGAAGTACAGCGGCCGCACTCGGTACAGGTATAAGCATCCATCAGCTGTTTCCAGGTCAGGTCTTCCACGTCCTTGGCACCGAAGCGCTGGATGATCGGGTTACCATCGGCATCTACTTCAGGCGCAGGCGGCTGGTAGCTTGGGTCCAGCATGGCTTTAATCTCGTGCGTGATGGCAGGATTGGTAGTGAACTTACCCTTTGGCACCAGCTTGGAGAAGTACACGTTCGGGAACGCCATGATGATGTGGAAGTGCTTGGAGCTTGGCAGGTAGTTCATAAAAGCCAGAATACCGATAATGTGTATCCACCAGCCTGTAGTAGCTATAGTTGCCAGCGTACCGGCATCTGAGCCAAAGGCGTTTACAAACATGCTGCTTATCGGGAAGGTGCCTGCCAGTTCGTGTCCTTTTAGTTGGGCCTGCTTCAGGTCGGCAATGTTAAAGGCAAAGAGAGCAAACATCAGCACGATCTCGGTAATCAGGATGACGTTGGCATCCATTTTCGGCCAGGCACGCATTTCTACACCAGTCGCCAGGCGCGGCACATGCGTTACGTTACGGCGCCACAGAAAAATAGCACAGGCAATAATTACCAGCGCCGCCAGTACCTCGTTCACAGCCATCAGTGCATCATAAAACGGCCCCATAAAGCCCAGCACGCGGTGTGTACCAAAAATACCGTCGATCATGATCTCCAGCACCTCAATGTTGATGACCAGGAAACCAACATACACAAACAGGTGCAGCACAGCCGGCAGCATGCGCTTAAACATTTTCTGTTGCCCAAAGGCTACCAGCAATGTTTTGTTGATACGTTCTGATGGATTGTCCTCCAGTATAAGGTCGCGCCCCATGAGCACGTTTTTACGGATTTTGCGGATCTGCCACACGAACAGGCCAATGCCTATGGCAGCCACAATCAGGAAGATAATGTTTGAAATTCCTATCACGGTAAATTATTCGTTATACATACCAATTTATAGATAAAGATAGTAGAATTGTAAGGACAAACGTATACGCAGGTATTTTTTTAAATTTTTTCTGCTGTAATGTTTGCTACTTAAAAGTTAGTTGCTACTTTTGCATACCCTTACGGAAAAGGGTGACACAACAGAGCTGGTGATGTAGCTCAGTTGGTAGAGCAAAGGACTGAAAATCCTTGTGTCGTTGGTTCGATTCCAATCATCACCACAACGAAACCCTTGTCAGAAACGGCAAGGGTTTTTTGTTTTTGCAGCTGACTGGCTTACCTCACCAACTATAGTTAGCCTACTCCTATCCTACTCTCCTGCCTCTATACTATAGCTTCAGGCTTTTAGATGCACTTATAGTTTATACGATACAAAAAGCAATTAAATCCTCTGAACTATAGAGTGCAGCCGGCAAAGCAACTATAGCGAAAACAACTATAGCTAGTAGCAATTCGCCCGCAGTTCCAGCAGGGCAGCCGAGTAACCCAGCTCATAAGCTTTATAGAAGTAAGTGCATGCCGAATCAGGCTCCTGTAGTTCTATTTTGGTGCGGCCCATCAGGTAATGCACTCTGCCGCTCTCTTTATCCAGAGTTAAGGCGCGTCGGTAATCATGCTCCGATAGTTTGTAGGCTTCTATTTTAAAATACCCAAAGCCTCTATAGGTCAGGGCACTTACCCGTTTCTCGTGATCTGTACCATAGCGCAGGTAGGTCGAGAGGTCGCTTAGGGCTGGCTTGTACTTTTGCAGGTAAAACAGCCTTACCTCGCCGCGGGCCAGGTAAGCATCCCATAGTTTCCCGTTTAGGTCAATGGCTTTGGTCAGGTCGGCTTCTGCCTGCAGGTAGCTGGCCAGGTGCTGCTTGCTTATCCCCCGCATCAGGTATACATCAGCTGATGGCTTTTCTTCGTAGGCGATAGCCTGGTTAAAGTCCTGCAGCGCAGCCTCATAGTCTTCAAACACATTCAGCTCCAGGCGGCCCCGCTCTTTATAGGCGGCTGCATGCTCCGGCTTAAAATGGATGGCATCGGAGAGCATGCGGTGCGCACTGCTGTATTTGCCATCTGCTATATACGTTAAAGCTGTCTTATACTTATCTTCCCCGGCAATATGGTCCATTACTATCTTTAGCAGCAGACTGAACAGCAGAATCCCCCCTACAAAGGCAAGCGTGATATAAAAATCTTTGCGTGAGAATTTCCGGTGCTCCGTACGAATGGGGCGGTAATGGCGCTCCGAAACTGGTGCTGGCTCTCTGGTATAGCGGTAACGTTCGTTGTAGTATGCCTGCTGCTGCACTGCACGTTGCCGCTCGTGCAGGTATTGCAGTTTCAGGTCGTATCGCGCGCGCTTACCCGGGTTAGACAGCACCTGGTAGGCATTATTAACCAGCTTAAACCTGTCTTCAGCTACCTTATTGCCAGGGTTTTTATCAGGGTGGTATTTGATGGCTAACTTTTTATATGCCAGCTTTACCTCCTGCGGGGTGGCAGCCGGGGTAATGCCTAAAACGGTATAAAAGTTCTGCTCCAAGGTAGACGTACTAAAAAGCTGCAGGCATTCGGCCGATCAAGCTGTTTTGCCGCTTAATTGCTGATAAGGTGGCAATGTAATTATACTTTACGTAAATATTTGAATCTACCTTCGTATACAGGGTAAGCAACAGAATAAGCTACAAAAAACTATGGCAATGCAAGATAACGGCGCACGAGAAAAAAGCACGAGCATTATCGAGAACCTGATGGGTTACATCGATACCCGCATCGATATTATACGACTGGAGATACAGGAGAAGCTGAAAGCTACGTTCGTGAGCACTATACATGGGGTGCTTCTTGGCCTGGTGGCTTTTATGAGCCTCATATTCCTGAGTATTTTCCTGGGCCTGCTGCTAAACCACCTCCTCGACAGCACGTTCTGGGGCTTTGGCATTATTGCTTTGTTCTATATTGTATTATTGGTTATACTTATAGTTGGCTTAGATAAAAAGGTGTTTCAGGGCATGGCCGACAAAGCATTTGACAACACCATTTACAAAACCGATAAAAGAGAAAAATCTATATGAGCGACGTTAACAATCCTTTGTTCGACAACCAGCGCGAGTTTCTGGAGCGCCAGAAAGAAGAATATAAAAATGCGCTGATGGGTGATGTTGAACAGATTAAAAGCCAGGGACAGGAGATAGGCAAAAAAGTGGCCATTGCCGGCAGTGTAGTTCTAGCCGGTTTTCTGCTGAGGCGTATGTTCAGTGGGAGTAAAAAAAAAGCCTCAAAGGTAGCAAAAGCTAAGAAAGGTGGGGGCACCAGCGCAGCTGCAGGAACCATACCTGTTTCGCACCCAATCCCGAACTACGACCCACTAGCGCACAGAACTGTAACCGACCTCACGGCTGAAGAACCCATGGCCGTAACTGCCGCTAAGGCACAGGCAAAGAAAGAAAAGAAGAAATCTGAGCCGGGAATGGTAAGGACCTTTATGAGTTCTCCGTTTGCCCGCCAGATGATGCAGCAGGGTGTTACATTGTTGATAGCTTACGTTGCTAAAAAGGCAGCAGAGCGCATGCATTCTGAACCTGAAAATAACGATATTGCAGCAAAGGCTGTTCCGGCAACGGTAGCAGATCCTGTTGTAAAAAGCGTTTCAGAAAAGCATGCCATTTAACTCTCTTTGCAAACCGCAGCAGACCAGGCGCAGCGGCAAAAAACACTTTGCCGTTTTACTGGACCCCGATAATCTCAGCGAAGCCAGTTGCCTCCAGCTGCTGCAAATGAGTGAAGCCAGCCATGTCGATTATTTTTTTGTAGGTGGCAGCCTGATCACGACCGACAACCAGGCAGGTATTATACAACTGGTAAAACAGCACAGCCGCATTCCGGTTATTCTTTTCCCGAGCAACAGCTTGCACATCGATAAACAAGCCGATGGCATCCTGTTGCTTTCTTTAATTTCGGGCCGCAACCCTGATTTCCTGATCGGCCAACATGTACTTTCCGCCCCTATTCTAAAAGCCAGTAACCTGCAGGTGTACCCTACCGGCTATATGCTTGTAGATTGTGGTCGCCAGACTACGGCCTCTTATATGAGCGGTACCACCCCTATCCCCTACGACAAGCCTGCTATCGCTACCTGTACCGCCATGGCCGGCGAGCTGCTGGGCCTGAAGTTTATTTACCTGGATGGAGGAAGCGGCGCAGCCAAACCTGTAAGTGCCGAAATGATAGCTGCAGTGTGCAATGCAGTAGAAGTGCCGGTTATAGTTGGCGGAGGCATAAACACACCTGAAAAAGCCAGAGCAGCGTTAGAGGCAGGTGCCGATATAATTGTGGTGGGTAACCACATAGAAAAAGACCCCGGCTTTCTGGCCGAGGTCTCTTCTGTAATCAATTTTTATAATCTTGCCTTAGATGTTCATCGCTGATTCGCGGCGACGCATCTTACCGGCAGGTATACCGAACATCATCTTAAATCTGCGGCAGAAGTAAGCCGTATCTTTGTAGCCAACTTCTTTACCGATCTCGCGGATGCTCTTCTTGGTAGTTCTAAGCAGGAACACGGCACGCTCCATACGCTGGTACTCGATGTAGTCCTGAGGGTTGATGCCGGTCAGCATTTTGAAATACTGGCCTACATAGTCCTCAGATACGTTCGCAACGTTGGAAAGCACTTTGTTCGACAGGTCTCCCCCCAGGTGCTCTTTAATATAATTGAACAGATCGATCAGGCGTGGGTCTTTGAAGTAGGTGCTGTTTGTTGCCAGCTGCTCTACAAACATTCTGTTACGCAGGATATGACGCACGATCTCTACCACGATGTTTTCGGTGTAGATGTTGATCAGGCGCTCTTTACCTGGCAGCTCCTGCATGCTCTCTTCCACTACTTTAATCACCAGGTTAGCCAGCTTGTTATTTCCTGAGATCAGGAACGCAGGCACATCCAGCGATGCAAAGAAGTTAACTGAATCAAACACTTTTGCCTCGAAGCTCACAAAGCTGTGGCTTTCTTCGGCATCGCCGATCAGGTCCAGATCACTGTTATTCTTAAAGAATTTCTCTTTATTGGTGATCAGGTCATCGTTCGAGATAACCTTACCTTCGCTGGAGCCATATCTAACACGTGTGCTACGGCCACCCGGAATAAACAGCAGTTCCCCCTCTTCTACTACTTGCTCCTCGTCGCCGTAAATTATACTCCCCTTGTGGAGCAGTATCAGGTTGTTGCCAACATCGTAGTAGTTGCGTACCGTAAATGGCTGTTGCAACACCAGATTCTTAGCTTTAATGAACCGCACCCCAAGCGATTCAATAATTTTATTGTAATCTTCCATTGTGTAACCAACTAACTTTTATACTATAAACCCGTTAATTAAGGCTTAAAGCTAAGACTAATCTTTATAAAATTCAAATTAAATTTAAAAATTAAATTTTAATTCAGAAATTACTATAGATAGCCTAAGCAGCACAGAAACACGTTTTTACCGGTATTCCTACTTCAGTAGTTCTCTCGAAATTACTATTTTTTGTATCTCGGATGTACCTTCGTAAATCTGTGTAATCTTCGCATCACGCATCAGGCGCTCTACATGGTACTCTTTCACGAATCCGTAACCACCATGTACCTGAACTGCCTCAACTGTAGTTTCCATCGCCACTTTAGAGGCAAATAACTTTGCCATTGCGCCGGACTTACCGTAATCGGCATGAGAGTCTTTGTCGTAGGCAGCCTGCAGGCAAAGCAAACGTGCAGCCTCGATGTTTGTACCCATATCTGCCAGCTTAAACTGGATAGCCTGGTGCTTCGCAATCTCTACACCAAACGCCTTACGCTCTTTAGAATACTTAACTGCCAGCTCAAAAGCACCTGAAGCAATACCTAAAGCCTGCGCAGCAATACCAATACGGCCACCGGCCAGCGTAGACATCGCAAACTTAAAGCCGAAGCCATCTTCGCCGATGCGGTTCTCTTTTGGAACTTTCACATCTGTAAACATCAGCGAGTGCGTATCAGACCCACGGATACCCAGCTTGTTTTCTTTCGGACCGATCTCGAAACCTTCCATGCCGCGCTCCACGATAAGGGCGTTTATACCACGGTGGCCTTTGGCAACATCTGTCTGTGCAATTACGAGGTATACAGAAGCTGTGCTACCATTTGTAATCCAGTTTTTAGTACCGTTCAACAGGTAGTGGTCGCCCATATCAATAGCTGTCGTGCGTTGCGAAGTAGCATCAGAACCAGCTTCAGGCTCTGATAAACAGAAAGCCCCGATGATCTCGCCAGTAGCTAAGCGGGTTAAGTATTTCTGCTTTTGCTCTTCGTTGCCATACTTCTCTAGCCCCCAGCACACCAGCGAGTTGTTCACCGACATTACAACAGAAGCAGAAGCATCTACTTTCGAGATCTCTTCCATAGCCAGCACATAGGAGATGGTATCCATACCGCCACCATTGTACTTCGGATCTACCATCATGCCTAAGAAGCCGAGCTCACCCATTTTCTTGATTTGCTCTGCCGGAAACTTCTGATGCTCATCGCGCTCAATTACGCCAGGCAATAGTTCTGTCTGAGCAAACTCGCGGGCAGCAGCCTGCACGGCCAGGTGTTCTTCTGTTAACTGAAAGTTCATATTATTTATATAACGAAAAAGGTAAAACAATAATTTTTCGGGTACAAAATTATAAAATACACTAATATAAATTTAGCCTGACTGACAATAATTGTTGATTGCAATAAAACAATGTTGCCGTAAAGTGTAAAGTATAAAACAGAAACGCCACCCGGACCAAAGTACAGGTGGCGTTTCTGTATATGTTATATCAGCGTGTTCACTAGTCGCGGCGGCCCATTAACAGGGAAGCATAGTATAATAAAGTGGCCAGGGAGCCCAGCGCTGCTACTACGTACGTCATGGCAGCCCATTTAAGTGCATCTTTTGCCATACCGTATTCCCGCTGCGTTACAATACCGTTGCTGCTGATCCAGGCAAGCGCACGCTTACTGGCATCAAACTCAACAGGCAGGGTTACAAAGCTGAACAAGGTAGTAAGTGCAAACAGTGCCACGCCTATAGCCA
>DATBUF010000273.1:0-3899 GCA_036516435.1 Pontibacter sp. | reverse complement strand
GTGGCTGCAAACGGGATGTCTGCTTTGCCACTTAAATATAGTTAATATAAAGTATTCTTAGAAGTCCTCATCGAGGCTGAAAACGTTTTTATCTTTATCGCTTAGTACGCCGGCTTTCTGGTATTCACCTACGCGCTTCTCAAAGAAGTTAGTTTTGCCCTGCAGCGAAATCATTTCCATGAAGTCGAATGGGTTTGCAGAGTTCCAGATTTTACTATAGCCCAATGATACCAATAGTCGGTCAGCTACAAACTCAATGTACTGGCTCATCAGTTTGGCATTCATACCAATCAGGTCAACCGGCAGTGCATCCGTTACAAACTCCTGTTCTATAGTTACGGCATCTCTGATAATCTCGTGAACCCGCTCCTGTGGCAGCTTATTTACAAGCATGGTGTAAAGCAGGCAGGCAAAATCGCAATGCAGGCCTTCATCACGGGAAATCAGCTCGTTAGAGAAAGTTAAGCCCGGCATCAGGCCACGTTTTTTCAGCCAGAAAATAGAGCAGAACGAACCGGAGAAGAAAATGCCTTCCACAGCTGCAAACGCAATCAGGCGCTCTGTAAAGTTTTCGCTCTCGATCCAGCGCAGCGCCCACTCGCCTTTCTTTTTCACAGCCGGTACATTTTCCAGCGCATTAAACAGGAAGTCTTTTTCGGACTGCTTTTTAATATAAGTATCAATCAGCAGAGAGTAGGTTTCGGCATGGATGTTCTCCATCATGATCTGGAAACCATAGAAACAACGGGCCTCTGGTATCTGGACTTCGTTCATGAAGTTGATGGCCAGGTTCTCGTTCACGATGCCGTCAGAGGCAGCAAAGAAGGCAAGCACATGGCTGATGAAGTGGCGTTCGCCATCGTTCAGGTTCTCCCAGTCTTTCAGGTCCTGGCCCAGGTCGATCTCTTCGGCAGTCCAGAAGCTGGCTTCGGCCTTTTTATACATCTGCCATACTTCGTCGTGCTGAATCGGGAACAGTACAAAGCGGTTAGGGTTCTCTTTCAGTATTGGCTCCATAATCATGTAATGTTTTATAAGGTAAAGGGTAGCTTTTAAGCTGAACTCCCAAAAAATTTCAGATGTAAATAACTCCGGCAGGAGCCGCATCAGAATATTGTGAGTTCAAATATAGAGAATTGAACTTGAAACTATGGGCTAAAGTTGTTCAATTTATGCACAAATAAATAAATGATTGATTAGGTGTGTGTTGCATCGAAATCAACACCGTTATACACAGGGGTTATACATAGCATGGGCACTATATTTATCGGTTAATATATTGTAATTTATCTATTAAATAGTTGCTAAGTGCAATATTATAGCTGCTAAAAATGTTTTAATGTATGATTTGCAGCCTGTGCAGTAGGAGGAAGTACAAACGAGCGGGTATATAAGTTTATCGCCTTTGCCTCCTGTTATGGTGCAGGTGTGCAAATTTGTGGAAAACAAGTTTGTGGCTTGCGCGCCGTAAAAGGCTGAATATTTTATAGTTAACTGCGTTTTAGGGGAGGGGTGAAAAGTTGTAAAGCAGATGTAAACATGGTTATCCACAGTGTGTATAAGTATAGCAATGCTATCAGAACATTTTAGATTACAAGTATTTGCATATCTGAAATATGCACCGTACTTTTGCAGACTAAATTTTAAACATACATTGAAGCTGATGTACGCAATTGTAGAAATCGCAGGTCAACAGACCAAAGTAGAGAGCGGTAAGTTCGTCTACGCTAACAAGCTTTCCGGCAATGAAGGTGACGCCGTTGAGTTCGCCAATGTTCTTCTTACAGACGATAACGGAACCATCACCCTTGGTGCTCCATTTGTAAGCGGTGTTAAAGTGGTTGGTAAAATCCTTGGCAACGTGAAAGGCGAGAAAATCCGTGTTTTCAAGAAGAAGAGAAGAAAAGGGTATAGAAAAACGATCGGTCACCGTTCGCACTATACTAAAGTTCTGATCGAGAGCATTGGATAAGCAGTAAGAGGAAATTTATCGTAGAACCATTTCAGGCTTCGGCCTGAGTAAATAGTAAAATAAAATGGCACACAAAAAAGGAGCTGGTAGTTCTAACAACGGTCGCGAGTCGCACTCAAAACGACTGGGTGTTAAGATTTATGGTGGCCAGAACATCATTGCTGGTAACATCATTGTAAGACAAAGAGGTACAGCGCACCACCCAAGCGCAAACGTAGGTATGGGCAAAGACCACACCCTGTTTGCACTGGTTGATGGTACTGTAGAGTTCAGAAAAGGTAAGAAAAACCGTTCTTACGTATCTGTAATTCCAAGAGTAGAAGCAGAAGCTTAGTACTTGCTGCTATGAAACAGAGAAGGGATGCCGAAAGGTATCCCTTTTTTATTGCTGGTTCCTGTGTACGATGAACTATAGCTGGTAAATAACGTATAAATGAGCAGAAAGAGTTATAGTTAATACAATCAAACTCTTTTTAGGAAAGGGACACCTCAGGTGTCCTTTTCTGCTTTCAGGCCCTTTATGCCAGGTAGGTGAGCTATAGTTATAGTATATCTGAAACAAAAGTTCGCAAATTGCGGATATGTGTAGTAACTTGCAGCTTCTTATCAAGAAAGACCGAGGGAAAGGGCCCTGTGACGTCTTAGCAACCTTGGCAAACTTGGTGCTAATTCCCTTCCGGAACTGTCCGGAAAAGATAAGATAGTCCATCCTTGTTTCTGGGTGTCCTTTCTTGATAAGCTATAGCTTAAAGCAAAGCAAGAAGGAGGATACCACCATGAAGAACAACCATCCCATTTACAGCTCACTCCGCCAGCGCGTACTCGTGCTCGACGGCGCGATGGGCACTATGATCCAGCGCTACCAGCTCTCAGAAGCCGATTTTCGTGGCGAGCGTTTCCAGGACCACCCCTCCGACCTGAAAGGCAACAACGACCTGCTGTCCATTACGAAACCGGAAATCATCCAGGCGATTCACCGCGAGTACCTGGAGGCCGGTGCCGACATCATCGAAACCAACACGTTTAGCAGCACCAGTATTGCCATGGCCGATTACAAGCTGGAGCATCTGGTGTATGAGCTCAACTACGAGTCGGCCCGTATTGCGAGGGAAGTAGCAGACCAGATAGAGGCCAACGATCCGGAGCACAAACGTTTTGTAGCCGGTGCCATCGGGCCAACCAACCGAACGGCTTCGCTTTCGCCAGATGTGAACAACCCGGGTTACCGCGCCATCACCTTCGACCAGCTGGTGGAGGCTTATTACGAGCAGGTGCGCGGATTGGTAGAGGGTGGTTCGGACCTGCTGCTGGTGGAAACGGTGTTTGACACGCTGAACTGTAAGGCGGCCCTGTTTGCCATACAGCAGTTTGTGGAAGACGGGGGCAAGCAACTGCCGATCATGGTATCCGGAACTATAACCGATGCCAGCGGCCGTACCTTGTCGGGGCAGACCGTAGAAGCTTTCTGGAACTCCATTTCGCATGCGCCTATCCTGAGCGTGGGCTTTAACTGTGCCTTGGGTGCCCGCCAACTGAAGACGCATATTCAGGAGCTATCCAGAATATCGGACTGTTACATCAGCGCCTACCCTAACGCCGGCTTGCCGAACGCTTTTGGCGGCTACGACGAAACAGCCCACCAAATGGGAGCTATAGTTGAGGAGTACCTGAAAGAGGGTTTGGTGAACATTCTGGGTGGTTGTTGTGGCACTACGCCAGAGCACGTTAAAGTAATTGCCGAACTCGCCCGCAAGTATAAGCCGCATACGCCTACCCCGGTTCCCCCTCTTCCCCGCTTCAGTGGCCTCGAGCCCCTCACCATTTACCCCGAAAGTCTTTTTGTGAACGTAGGCGAGCGTACCAATGTAACCGGCTCCAAGATGTTTGCCCGCCTGATCGTAAACGGCAAGTATGAAGAGGCATTGGC
>DATBUF010000272.1:0-5148 GCA_036516435.1 Pontibacter sp. | reverse complement strand
TCCAGGTGGATGTAGTCCCAGTAGTTCAGGAAGTCGGTGTGGTAAAGGCCTTCCAGGTAAGCGGCCAGGTCCTGGCCCAGTGGCACGTACTTCTCCTCGAGGCGCTTCAGTTGCTCCAGTACTTCCGGTTTAAAGGTATGCTCCATAGTTGGTTGGTTAGGATGAAAAGATCTTTAAGGTTGCAAAGTAAGCAAAACTGATTTTCAGTACATCGCAATTTAAGAATATTATAGTGCTATCTTGTTGTACGTGTGTGTCGGGTGGCAGATTAATGGAGCGCAGCCTGTAGTTGGTATAGGCAAATGCCGGGTTTGTAGAAATAAACCTAATTTAGCCGGTGCTTGCTGAAATACTGAGAGTTTATTCATAAATTTGGTTTTTACGATATTTTGTATTCAACATACCTGTTATGGCCGAGAAAAGCAGTGTTTTTGATATGATTGGGCCTGTAATGATTGGACCGTCGAGTTCGCATACCGCAGGCGTGGTGCGTATTGCCCGTGCCGCTATCCGCATTCTGGGGGCTGCCCCTGAAGAAGCTACCATTACGTTTTACAACTCCTTTGCCCGCACCTACGAGGGCCACGGCAGCGACCGCGCTATAGTTGCCGGCCTGCTGGATTTTAAAACAGATGATAAACGCATAAAAGAGGCTTTTGACCATGCCAGTGAACGTGGCCTGAAGTACAGTTTCCGATCTGTCGGCAATGCCTCTACCATGCACCCCAATACTATAAAGCTCAACCTGAAAGCGCAGGGCCGTGAAGTGGAAGTAATTGGCCAGAGCCGCGGTGGTGGTGTGATCCAGATTGTGGAAGTGGATGGCTTTACGGCCAGCTTCTCTGCCAACCTGCATACCCTGATTATAGATGCCGACGATAAAAAAGGAAGTATTGCCTTTATCGCTTCGGTTATTGCCCACGACGACTGCAACATTGCCACCATGAGCGTATCGCGCAAAGGGAAGAATGAAATGGCGCGTCAGTTCATAGAAATGGACTCTGGTATTAAGCCCATAACACTGGAGTACCTGAAGCAGCTGAGCTGGGTGAAGCATGTGGTATACATTCCTAACATCGACTTATAACCGATCTTTTATACCTGGAACTATGAAGAAATCTACCAACCTGCTGCTGGCGCTTTCGCTGGGCTCCGTGCTTATCTCAGCGCCTGTTGCAGCACAGGACAACCCCGGCGGAGGCGGCTGGACGCTGCGCGAAGCTATTGAGTACGCCCGGAAAAACAACCTGCAGGTAAAGCAAACCCGCGTAAACCGCGACCTGAGTGCCATAGACCTGAAGCAGGCAAAGCTGGACAGGTTACCAAGAATCAATGGTTCGGCTAATAATACCTATAGCTCTGGTACAACTGTAGACCCTACTGTTCAGGAACTAAGAACTGTAAACTATACTTCCCTCGGGCTACAGGCAAGTGCTTCTATGCCGCTCTTCATGGGTTTCCAGCAGACTAATAGAATAAAACAGTACGGATACGACCTTCAGGCAAGTGAGCAGGATATTTTAGCTATTCAGAGCGATATTACGCTTCAGATAATTACCTCTTACCTCAACGTTCTGTTTGCGGAAGAGCTTATAAAGACTGCCGACCTGCAGCGTAACACAACGCAGCAGCAACTTGATAGAACCAGAATCTTATATAAAGCAGGAAGTGTAGCAGAAGTTGCCGTTCTTGATCTTGAGTCACAGCTATCGACTGATGAGCTGGATATTATAAATGCACAGAATCAGCGTGATATTTCGAGACTTGCGTTGATACAGCTCCTGAATCTGGAAAACGAACAGGCGCAAAACTTTAATATTGTTATACCAGATATACCAGAGCCGGATGAAAGCCCTGCTTTGGCTGATCCTACCATGGTTTACGATGTAGCAGCCCAAACACAGCCAGGTATAAAAGCAGCCGATTTACGTGTACAAAGCTCTAACAAGGCATTAGATGTAGCACGTGGTGCTTATCTGCCGACCATTTCAGCGAGTGCAGGTGTAAATACATTTTATAACAGTCAGGGACAGCTTTTTGATGAGACAGGGCTTTTTGAAGGGAGAGTATTGGGTTTCAGAGATGAGGCAGGAACAGATCCCTTAATTCTTTTCTCACCAACTTTCACAGCCCGTGATTACCCATTTCGTGATCAGTTAAAGGACGGGATTGGTAAGCAAGTGAGCCTGTCTTTGAACATTTCTGTATTTAATGGCTTATCTGCCCGAAACAACGTGCAACGTGCTAAGCTTGGTCAGTTAAACGCAAAATTAAACGCCGATACCGAGCGTAACCGGCTGCGACAAACTATAGAACAGGCCTATGCCGATGCCCAGGCAGCGCAACGTAAGTATGCAGCCGCTAAAGTGCAGGTAAGCGCGCTGGAAAGAAACTATAAAAATGCCGAACTGCGCCTGAATAGTGGTGTCATCAATACAGTAGATTTTTATGTGATTACCTCTAATTACCGCAGAGCACAGTCAAATTTAATACAGGCTAAATACGAATACACTTTTAAACTCAAAGTACTGGACTTTTACCAGGGTAACGAAATCACCTTATAAGAACTATGGCAGCCAAGAAATCGAAACGACTCCTTCCCCTCATAATCGGAGTTTTACTTTTACTGATAGTATTTATAATTGTAGCTAAAAAAGCCGGATGGATCGGGAAAGAAGATGGAGTAGAAGTGGTAGTAGCCGAGGCTAAGAAAACGGAGATTGTAGAAAAAGTGAGTGCATCCGGTAAAATACAGCCGGAGACGGAGGTAAAAATAAGCCCCGATGTTTCAGGGGAGATTATTGAACTGAATGTGGAAGAAGGCGACTCGGTGGTGAAAGGCCAGCTGCTGCTCCGCATTCGTCCGGATAACTACCAGTCGTTTGTGGATGCGCAGGAAGCTTCTGTAAACTCGTCGCGTGCCCAACTTTCGCAGGCAAGAGCCCGACTGGCGCAGGCGCAAGCTAACCAGGTGCAGGTAAAGCAGGCGTATGAGCGCAACAAGAAACTATACGACCAGAAAGTTATTTCCGAATCTGAGTTTGAGCAGAGCAGAGCCAGCTACAATGCCGGTCTGCAGGAAATAGAATCGTTAAAACAGAGTGTACGTGCTGCGGAGTTCGGCATACAAAATGCACAGGCATCCTTAAAAGAAGCCCGTGAGAACCTGAACAAAACTACGATCTATGCACCCGTAAGCGGCACTGTATCAAAGCTGAACGTGGAGCGCGGCGAGCGTGTGGTAGGTACATCGCAGATGGCCGGTACTGAGATTATGCGTATTGCCAACCTCAACAACATGGAGGTACGGGTTAACGTGAACGAGAACGACATTATACGTGTAGGGCTGGGCGACTCTGTTATAGTAGAGGTGGACTCTTATGCTACTCGCGACGAGAAGTTTAAAGGTGTGGTGACAGCTATCGCCAACACAGCCAAAGATGCAACTACCCTGGAGGCTGTAACCGAATTCGAGGTTCGCATTCGCCTGCTGAATGAATCGTACAACCACCTGGCTGAGAAAAGCCCGCGTCCGTTCCGCCCGGGCATGACAGCTTCGGTAGACATTGTAACAGAGCGTAAGGGCAATGCCTTATCGGTGCCACTTTCGGCAGTAACTACCCGCACAGAAGATAAAAAGACGGAGAAGAAAGAGAAAGAAGAAGAAACTGCAGCCGCCGAAGCTGAAGAAAAGCGCCCTGCTGTAAAAGTGGATGAAATCGTGTTTGTCTATGATGCTGCTACCAATACCGTAAAGGCACAGAAAGTAAAAACCGGCATCAGCGACTTTGATAACATCAAAATTATCAGCGGCATAACAGCAGGGCAGAAGGTAGTGTCAGGTCCTTTCAGGGCAGTATCTAAAACCCTGAAGGACGGCAGCAAAGTGATTGTAAAAGATGCCAAATCGATAAGTAAGTCGAAGCCGGAAGCTGAAGAAGAAGAGTAGCGTAACAAAGTTTTAATCTTGGAAAGAATAGCCGTTATAGGAGGGGGGAGCTGGGCAACAGCTATCGTAAAGATCCTCTCCGAAAACAAATCTGAAGTACATTGGTGGATGCGCAATAAGCACGATGTGCAGCACCTGATTGACTATAAACATAATCCGCGCTACCTAAGTGGCGTTCAGTTTGACCTTGACTATGTGAAGCCCAGTTCGGACCTGGCAGCTGTAGTAGCTGTGGCCGACTGGGTGATACTGGCCGTACCTGCGGCCTTTGTGCAGGAGGCGTTATCGGGGTTGCCTGCAGATGCACTGCAGGGCAAGTCAGTTGTATCTGCTATCAAGGGCATGGTTCCGGAGCAGAATGTGCTGATAACGGACTATGTGGAGCACCAGTTCGGCGTACCCAACACGCACCACCTGGTTATTGCCGGCCCCTGCCATGCCGAGGAAGTGGCGCTGGAGAAACAATCGTATCTAACTATAGGCTCGCACGATATCAGCAAGGCCGAGCGCTTTTGTGAGCTGCTGCGCAACCGGTATGTGAAGGCTAACCCGCTGGAGGACCTGGATGGGATAGAGTACTGTGCCGTGATGAAAAACATTATAGCGCTTGCCTGTGGCATTGCCCGTGGCCTGAACTATGGCGATAACTTTCAGGCGGTACTGGTTTCCAATGCCATGTTTGAAATAGAGCGTTTTCTGGATGCTATTATGCCGCAGCACCGCGCACTTACGGGCTCTGCCTACCTCGGCGATCTGCTGGTAACAGCCTACTCCCAGTTCAGCCGCAACCGTACTTTCGGTAACATGATCGGCCGGGGCTATTCAGTGAAATCAGCGCAGGTAGAGATGAACATGGTGGCCGAAGGCTACTATGCGGTGAAAAGCATTTACGAACTCAACAAAAAGCTGAAAGTAGACATGCCCATCACCAATGCCGTGTACCTGATCCTGTACGAACGCATCTCGCCGGGCGTTGAGTTTGAGATTCTGAAGGATAAGTTAAAGTAGTAACTATAGTTATAGGGTAGGTAGTGGATATTCCTGATGTGTGGTTTTAGTGGTAAATCTTAGTTTATGTTAAGAAGATACGACTATCTAAAATTAATAGAAGAGATCCGGAATACGGAAAAGAAATCACTCGATGAATATATTCAAAAGGTGCTAGAACCTTTACGTTATGAGAATGAGAATTTCATTGA
>DATBUF010000271.1:0-3087 GCA_036516435.1 Pontibacter sp. | reverse complement strand
AGGTTCACAAACATATCGTGCAGGTAGTACATGGCCTGGTCATAGGCAACTACCGACTTCGGGTTGTCCTTGATATACTGCCACTTTCTTTTCTCGAGCTCTTCTTTAAGCTGCTGCTCTTTTCTTACCAGGGCAATACCCTCTGCTGTGTTAAATTTACCCTCCATAGCTGGTACATGGTACACTGCCAGGTACTCTTCATTGGTGGCGGCCAGCTGCTTGCGTACATCACCCAGTGAGGCAGAAAATGCTTTTGACTCATCTTCTGTGGCTGAGCCTTTAATCACAGGGCCTGCAGTTACACGCTTGCGGTTGTAGTAGTAAGAAGGCAGGCTATCCACGTGGCCAATGTACTCGATCGGGGAGTTCTCCAGGTAAAAAGTACTTCTCAGCCAGTATCTTTCCGAGCTCTTCTTATCCTTAGGAGTTGCATCAATGATAATGGAGTGCTTGGCAGGTACTGCTACCGAACCCTTAAACTTGAACTCTCCTTTTTTGATAACCGTACTATCCACCGTTTTAGCAACAGGCCATTCTGTAGTTTGCAGGTACACTTTCATGCCGTCCGCGTTACCATCAATTTTACCTGTAATGGTGTACTCCTCCTGCTCCTGCACTTTATTCTTTGGCAGTGAAGTACATGCCGCTACTGACAGCAAACTCACAACGGCCAAGGTCGTATTCTTTATAATTCTAAAAGTCATAAATTAAAATCAGTGTTATAGTTCTGCTGTAAAAGATTAATGGTTGGTAACCATGCCTGGGTTAAACAGCAACACGCGACCTGGTATCTCGAAGGTATAGCGCGGGCTTTTCGGGGCCAGTGTTTCGATCACGTTGCCCGTGTCCGAAAGGCGTTCTACTGCCGGCATTCTGCCTTCTGCATCCAGGCGCTTCATGTCCATCCAGCGGTGCCCTCTGAAGGCCAGCTCCAGGCGGCGCTCATGCAGCACCAGTTCTAACGCTTCCTCTTTGTTAGCTGCTTCCAGCTCATAATACGCCCACTCGCCAATGCGCTTGCTGCGCAGCAGGTTGATGATCTCCATTGCTCCATCCACATCTCCGCTGCGGGCCATGGCCTCGGCGCGGGTCAGGTATAGTTCAGCAAAATCAATCCCGAACAGGGCAAAGTCGAATCGCCCATACATATAGCCTGTGCCAATATCATAGGCTAAAAGCATACTTCTCAGGTCGTCCGGCTCATACATATTGATCAGCTCGTTGGCATAGGTCAGGTAGAAAATAGCTGCTTCATCATCTGCCATTCTGGTCCAGAGCATCTGTGGGTCTTCCTGATCCATTGGAATAATGAACGTGTTGTAATCGTTCAGTTCATGCGGTGCCTGCAATGCTTTCTCGGCGTGTAACTGGGCATTCGGGTAGTCGTGCATGTACAGGTAAATGCGCGACAACAAACCATGGGCTACATACTTGGTAACACGTGAGCGGTTGATGTTATGCTCCGGTAATATCTCGGCAGCCTTCTTCAGGTTAGTGGTCAGGCTGTCCAGCACGGTTTGTACCGACGAGCGGGCTGGTATAGCCTCTGTAACATTGATGCTGGTTACAAAAGGCAGACCCGGATCCGATGCAGCCGTAGACTTGTTGTAAGCCTTGGCAAACAGGGTAAGCAGGTTAAAGTACACATCGGCGCGCATCACCAACGCTTCTCCCAATACTTGCTGCTTCTTCTGCTCCGACCCGTTAGTTGCATTCATCACATTGCTGATGATCACGTTGGTATTGTAGATGGCACGGTAACCGGTGCTCCATGCTGCCGGAGGCGATTCACTGTCTGTATCGAGCCTCGGGTTCCAGAAGTAGGCATTTGCTGCCGTGCTGCCTTCCGTTTTGGTAAAGGAGCCAGCTACGTCATCAGAAGCATACAGCAAATGCATCGGGAAGGTCTGGGTAAGGGTATAGGAGTTCAGCATCTGCTCGTAGTCAGATAGCGTTTCCGGCATTACTACCCCCTTGGGTTTTACATCAAGGTAGCTATCGCAGCCCGAGAATACAGCTGCGAATGCTACAAAGTATATAGCTTTAATATATCGTTTCATGGGTTCGGCTTAGAAGTTGGTATAGAAAGATAAGCTGAAGAATGGCTGCTGCTCCAGTCTGCGCACGCCTGTCTGGCGGTTAATAGCATCCGGATCTATGTCGTTGCCGCTAAAGGTATAGTTGAACGCGTTCTGCACCTGTGCACGTAGTTGTGTGCTGTTCAGGCCAAGCTTCGACAAGTAAGCAGACTTCAGGTTGTAGGTCAGCACGATATCGCGCAGGCGGATGTGATCTGCTTTGCGTACAAAATCGCTGGCGTAAGTATAGGCCGTTCTGGTGTAATCGTCGAAATAGCCTGGTGTATTGGCAACCGGCAGACCTGGTATGTTGGTATGCTGCTCGTCGCCTGGCTGTTTCCAGTAATTCTCAGCACCAGCCTGCAGCCTGCCACGGCCACCTGCTAACCCCATGCGGGATGGGTCCGGCGCCTCGATGCGCATCACGTGGCCGCCATAGTACATAAACAGGAACGACAGATCGAAGCTACCCAACGTAAACTGGTTATTCAGGCCCAGTACATACTTCGGTGTGGTGGTACCCATATACTGCATATCGTCCAAGGTCACGTTCTCATCACCAAAACCACCCATTTCCAGCAGCTTTGTTTTGCCTTCTTTGGTGTAGATCTGCGGCTGGCCTAACTCATTTAAGCCTGCATAGCGGTAACCGAACAGTGCATCAATCGGGTAGCCTTTCTGAATTTGCAATGCTGAGATGAGAGGCTCCCCACCTGTGTTGGCAGTTGTTTTAACAGCAGTTACTTCATTTTTATTGAAAGATGCTGTTACCTGCGTTCTCCAGGCAAATTTATCTGTGCTGGCATTCAGGCTGTTGATGCTGAACTCAACCCCTCTGTTACGGATAGAGGCAGTGTTGGCGCTGTACTGGTTAAAACCGGTGGTAGGATCTGAAGAGTAGGCTCCAAACACATCATCAGAGTTTTTGAAGTATAAGTCAAAGGTACCGTAGATGCTGCTATTGAACAGGGCATAGTCCAGACCGGCGTTATAGTTTTTGGTTTCTTCC
>DATBUF010000270.1:0-3476 GCA_036516435.1 Pontibacter sp. | reverse complement strand
ACAACTCCTCGTTGTAGTCTTTCCATTTCTCGAAACCATACGGGTCGCGGCGGAACAGGCCTGGAGCAATGTTCTGTGCCATTAAAGCGGCCTCGATCAGGAACGTTCCGGAGCCGGCCATTGGGTCTACAAACGTAGATTTCTTATCCCAGCCACTCAGCGAGATGATGCCTGCAGCCAGTACTTCGTTTAACGGAGCCACGTTGGTTTGCAGGCGATAGCCACGGCGGTGCAGCGAGTCGCCCGACGAATCCAGCGACAGCGTTACCATGTTTTCGTGCATGTGCAGGTTCAGGCGTATATCCGGCCGTATACGATCCACAGAAGGGCGCTCACCGGTTTTTTTACGGAACTGATCAACTATAGCATCCTTGGTTAACTGGGCTACAAACAGCGAGTGCTCGAAGGTAGAATGGCTAACTACCGCATCAATAGCAAAAGTCTGGTCCAGGTCCAGGTACTCGCTCCAGTCGGTTTTCTGCACCTGTTCGTACAGGTCGTCTTCGTTGCGGGCTTTAAAATTCCGGATCGGCTTCAGAATACGAATAGCAGTACGGCACCACAAATTGGCTTCGTAGAGCTGGCGCAAATTACCAGAACAGGTTACCACCCGGTTCCCGACCTTCACGTACTCCATCTCGAGGGCGCGTAGCTCTTCAGCCAGCACTTCTTCCAGTCCGGCCAGTGTAGTGGCAACTATGTTAAAGTTCTCGGTTGGTTTTTGTTTCTGCTTTGGTTTTGGTTTCGCCATGATCTATAGTTCGTAGTCCTGCAAAGATAGTTGTAAGAGTTAAAAGTTTAGCGTTTAATCTTCTGAACTATAGGTTTACGGAGTGATGTGGTGTTGCTTTTTGTCTTAGCTATAGTTTTATAGTTGACTTTAGTTGCTGCTTGCCACAATCCGTAGTTTCATAGCATCTTGTATTCCTGGGAGCTTTAGTTACCCTTTGTTTTATAGTTCACTTGGCTCTCTCGGGCCGAGCGGCCCCGTCTTCGGGCATCGCGCTGCTGCCTTCTTGCTATCCTCCTGCCTCGGATTGGCTGCGGCACCGCAACAAGTCAAAGGCGCTCAACCCAAAGACTGATATCAGTTCGATAGTAGCTGCTTGTCTATAGTTAGAAGAGAAGCTATAGTTATATAGCCTTGCTCGTGGTAGTAGTTCCGTAGGGACAGGTCGCGACCTGTCCGCTCACAGGCTGTAACTATAAAACTATAATTTCAACTATAGCTGAAGTATATTGCTGGCGCGGGTTTGCAACCCGTGTCTTACCATGATGTTGAGTTTGTAACTCAACTGGGCCGGAGGACCAAACTATAGCTGGCTACAGTAAGAGGCTGTAATTATAAAACTACAGCCTCAACTATAGCAAAGGCCTGATCCTGCTAATCCATAAATCCTGTAAATCCCTGTCTAGACAAACTATAGTAATAGCCTCACCCTGGCAATACATCAAATCATCATAAATCTTGGTTCAGGTAAATCAGAGGTTTGTAGGAGCTGTGTACTTTCCGAGGGCTGTCCAACTATAACTCACCTACAACTTTGCGATCCGACAATTAACAATTAAGACTTATCTTTGCAGCAAATACCAGCCTATGAAACTGCAGTCTGATTTCTCGCTTAAACCTTATAATACCTTTGGCATTGATGTAAAAACAAAGCTGTTTGCACGCTTCGAGAGTGTACAGGAGCTGCAGCAGCTGTTGCAGATGCCGGAACTGAAGCAAGAGCAGAAACTTGTGCTGGGTGGCGGCAGCAACCTGCTGTTTACAAAAGATTTTGACGGTGTGGTGCTGCAGAACGGCATTAAAGGGATTGAAGTAGTGCGCGAAGACGAGCACTATACCTACGTGAAAGCTGGCGGTGGCGAAGTATGGCATCAGTTTGTACTCTATACCCTGGAGCACAATTTAGGCGGTGTAGAGAACCTGTCGCTGATACCGGGTACGGTGGGTGCTGCACCCCTGCAGAATATTGGCGCGTACGGTGTAGAGCTGAAGGATGTATTTCATGAACTGGAAGCGGTGCACATGGAGACGGGAGAAACCAGAAAATTCCGAAACGAAGACTGCCGCTTCGGCTACCGCGAGAGCGTTTTTAAAAATGAACTGAAGGGCCAGTTTATAGTTACGGCAGTTACCTTCAGACTGCATAAAACGCACCAGCTGAACACCAGCTACGGCGCCATTACAACCACGCTGCAGCAAATGCAGGTTACACAGCCAACGATACAGGATGTAAGTGCAGCCGTTTGCCACATCCGCCAAAGCAAGCTACCCGACCCGAAACAGATTGGCAACGCCGGGAGCTTTTTCAAAAACCCTGAAATACCGGTTGTGCTTTACGAAACCCTGAAAGCGCAATACCCTGCTATGCCCGCCTACCCTGTATCGGAAGTAACAGTAAAAGTGCCGGCTGGCTGGCTGATTGAGCAATGTGGCTGGAAGGGAAAGGTGATCGGCAACTATGGCGTGCACAAAAACCAGGCACTGGTGCTGGTAAACTATGGCGGTGCATCCGGCGACAACGTGCGTCAGCTTGCCTACGACATTATTGCTTCAGTAGAGGAAAAATTCGGTATCAGGCTGCACCCCGAGGTTAACATCATGTAACTCTCTCCGGGTGCTGAACTATAGCCTTGGTTTGGCGGCCAACTATAGAATCTTAACAATTAGGGGGTGCGCTACGTATTTGCTGCATCAGCCTCGCAACGGGCTTATACAACAAACTACATTTACTGGCCAGAAACATTTGGTTGCTCCAGCTTTCCAGTTTCTGTGCTACAACAACCGTAACGCTAAATCCTATTACTATGAAAAGATTACACTATCTCCGCTACCTGTTTGCAGCCCTCCTGTTGGTAACCATTGCCAGTTGCAGTAAGGACGACGACGATGATGCCACACCCGACAAAGACCTGCTGCTGACCGACCAGACCTGGACCGGGGACAAGCTGCTGATAGGCGGACAGGATGTAACTATACTCTACAAGGACAGAATCACCAAAACCACCCTGAAGTTTAACACGGACGGCACTTACACCTTTGACTCAGATGGCACTACAAAAACCGGAAGCTGGGAATTTGCGAATGACCAGAAGCAGGTAATTATGGACAAAAATGCAGCTAATGAGCTGACAGCAGACATAAAACGCCTGACAGCTACTGAGCTCTGGGTAGAGGGCGAGTTCTTCGACTTAGGCCAGGATGTTGAAGTAAGATTCATTCACTAAGGACACTGATAACTGAAAACTCCCTCTCCCGGGAGTTTTTTTATTTCCGGCATTACAAATATGCACTTCAGCACATCAAAATAAGCGCAAATTCAGTACACATTCATTACACACCTTTGCCACCTCAGTGCTATCTCTAAACTAAACGTTACTACCATGACCAAGTACCAGTTACGCTTTTACCTGTGCGCTTTGCTGCTACCTCTTTTTTTAATCAGCTGCGGCAAAGACGATGATGAAGA
>DATBUF010000269.1:0-6434 GCA_036516435.1 Pontibacter sp. | reverse complement strand
GTCAACTTGCTCCTCGGAGCCATCGGGTTGTGGCAAGTATAAGCGGAGTTCCCCGCCGTGTTCGGGTAGCCAGTCTTCGTTCAGGTAGCAGATAAACGACAGGCGCCGGTGGTCGCTTTCTTTAAACTGGTCTATGTGGCGCTGGTAAACTGTTCCGGGTGGGTATAAGGTAAAGTGAAACTCATAGTCTTTCAGGCCCAGGAAACAGGTTCGGTTCAGGTAGCGCATGATCTCGTTCATATGATCCAGGAATACCTGTGTGGGCGGCGATGCTTCGGAGGGCTCAATCCAGTGGATGTAATCGCCGCGCACCTCCTTGTCTACCACCACCCGGTCGGCAGAACCGATGCCTGCCTTCTTAAAGGTGCCAAGTGCTTTGTTCGTTGTCAGAACTTCGAGCAGATCGTGTACCTGGTGCGTTTCCAGAAAAGAATCTACGATGGCGTAGCCCTGGTCTGACAGCTGGTCGGCGATATGTTCGAACTTCTGTAGCAGTTTCTCTTCTTCCTGCTTGTTTATCATGCGGTATGTGGTTTAGGTTTCTGTTTATAGTTTACGGTTGCTCTTAGGAATCTGGCAAACAGTGCCGAAAAAAGCGGGCAAAGGTAAGCAACGCAGGCTTTACCTGTATAGTTGGCAGCGCAGGAAATTTTTGTGCAGATGCCCGCAATGCCGATCTGCTGCATCCGGTAAAGTGGAAAACGAACTATAGCTATTTTTTCGTAAATTGTAACCTCATGATTTTACATAGTCTAAACAATTACTGAGGTAAAGCTCTTATGAAAAAGACAACTGTATTACTGCTTGCCGGTAGCCTTACGGCTGTATCGGCCTGCAAATCCACCCAAAACGACACAAGTGCCACCGGCATGACAACAGAAACAACTACGGAGGCTGCCGCAAACACGGCCGCTTCATTAAATTACCCTGAAACCAAAAAAGTAGACCAGACCGACGACTACCACGGCACCAAAGTAGCTGACCCGTACCGCTGGCTCGAAACCCACACCGATGAGGTAGACGCCTGGATTAAAGCCCAGAACGAAGTAACGCAGGAATACCTCGGTGACATCGACTTCAGAGACAACATCAAGAAACGCCTGACCGAGATCTGGAACTACCCGAAATACGGCGCGCCGTTTAAAGAAGGAGGCAAATATTACTTCTATAAGAATGATGGCCTGCAGAACCAAAGTGTGCTGTATGTGCAGGAAACGCTGGAATCTGAGCCAAAAGTATTCTTCGACCCGAACAAGCTCTCATCTGACGGCACGGTGGCCTTAACTGCCTTCAGCTTCTCGAAAGATGGCAAGTATGTGGCAGTAGGTACCTCCAGCGGCGGCTCCGACTGGAACACCTACCAGGTAATGGACGCGGCAACCGGCAAAATGCTGGACGATAAGCTGGAGTGGGTAAAGTTCTCCGGTCCGAGCTGGCATAAAGATGGCTTCTTCTACAGCCGCTACGATGCCCCGACCGAAGGCAATAAACTGGCCAATAAGAACGAGTACCACAAAGTATACTACCACAAAATAGGCACGCCCCAGAGCCAGGACAAACTGGTGTATGAGGACAAAGCTCATGCCCTGCGCAACTTCTACGGTCAGACCACCGAAGATGAGCGCTTCCTGATTCTGAACGCCTCGGAAGGTGCCAGCGGAGCAAATGCCTTGTTCTACAAAGACCTGGCTGACCCGAAATCAACTATAAAGCCTATAGTTGATAACTTCGAGAGCGAGTACAACGTGATTGATAACTTTGGTGATAAGTTGCTGGTGATGACCAACAAGAAGGCCCCGCGCTATCGCCTGGTACTCATCGACCCTAAAAAGCCGCAGGAAGCTAACTGGAAAACTATAGTTCCGGAATCTGAAAACGTAATGCAGGGCGTGTCTACGGTAGGTGGCCGCATTATTGCCTCTTACATGAAAGATGCTACCAGCCAGGTTATAGTGTACGACAAAAACGGAAAGCAGCTGAACACGGTAGAACTGCCCACATTAGGCACAGTGAGCGGCTTTGCCGGCGACCAGAAAGATAAAGAGACGTTCTTCACCTTCACCTCCTTTACCTACCCGCCAACTATTTACCGCTACGATGTAGCTAACAACAAAGTAAGCCTGTTCCGCAAAACCGAAGTAAACGTAGATACCGATGCCTACGAAACCAAGCAGGTATTCTATACTTCGAAAGATGGTACCAAAGTGCCGATGTTTATTGTGCACAAAAAAGGCTTGAAACTGGATGGCACCAATCCGACGCACCTGTACGCTTACGGTGGCTTCAACATCTCCATGATGCCAAGCTTCAGCATTGCCAACATGCTGTGGCTGGAGAACGGTGGGGTGTACGCCATGCCGAACCTGCGTGGTGGTGGCGAGTACGGCGAAGACTGGCACAAAGCCGGCATGACGCCAAACAAACAAAACGTGTTCGACGACTTTATTGCTGCCGCTGAGTACCTGATCAACCAGAAGTATACTACATCTGAGAAACTGGCGGTGTCTGGTGGCTCTAACGGTGGTTTACTGGTAGGAGCCTTTATGACGCAACGCCCTGAGCTGGCGAAAGTGGCCCTGCCTGCAGTAGGCGTAATGGACATGCTGCGTTTCCATAAGTTCACCATTGGCTGGGCATGGGTACCGGAATATGGCTCTGCCGATGATGCTGCTCAGTTCGAGAACCTATACAAGTTCTCGCCGCTGCACAACATTAAAGAAGGCGTAAAATACCCTGCCACTATGGTGAAAACTGCTGACCACGACGACCGCGTAGTACCAGCGCACTCTTTCAAGTTTATCTCCGAACTACAGGATAAAGGTGCCCCGGGTAATCCTTATCTAATCAGGGTAGATGTGCGTGCAGGTCATGGTGCCGGTAAGCCAACTTCGCTCCTGATACAGGAATGGGCCGATACGTATGCCTTTATCTACAAAAACATGGGCGTAAACCCTTACGAGGGCGAAGCTCAGAATAGATAATTAAAAGTATAGATCTGCCGTTTATACTTCAGCCGCGCTGCCTGTTTTAGGTAGCGCGGCTTTTTTTGTGCTGGCGCACGTTCGTGTCCCGTAGCAAAATATAGTAAAGATATGCCACAAGTCTGAGCGCAGCGGGAACTTGTGGCTAAGTCTGGTGCCAGTTTGTAACTGGCTTTCTGCATGAGCAGAAGACTATAGTTTGGAGGGTAAAATAATTTATAGCTGGGATTATAGTTCTACAGTTACTGATTGCAGCTATAGCTGTACTTGCTTTCCAAAGCAACGCCAGTTACAAACTGGCGGCCAGGTAAAGCCACAAGGTACGCTGACGCTAAACTTGCGGCTTGAGTTGTTATATAAGCAGTAAGTTTACTCTTCAGAGCTAAAGCGCTATAATTCTTTCCATTCAATGTAGCCTCTATATAATTTCTTTACAAGAGGTGCGAAAATGAAGTATAAGTTAATGCAGATAAGCAAATACAGTGGATGCTTGAGCTCATCAAGGCTTTGATCGTCTCCTAAAGGTAACAATGCTGTTGCAATCCAGAACGAAAGTATTGAAAAGATCACGCCCCATGTCTTTTTCCTTAAAATCAACAATGTGCCAAACATTGCTAATAACCAGCTAATTGTAAGAGGAACAGAATAGATAAAAAGTAATATTGAACAAGTCCCACCATCACAGCCCCCATCTGAGAAATGTCCCATACTATAGAAGTTGGTAACAACTAGCAAAATTAAAAATATTGGGACTATTATTTTAGCCATTGGCATACTTCCACTTGATATGTAGTTGAATATTTAAAGTTAATGGATTTTCGCAATAAAGTATATTAATTCATAATAACATCGCTGTTCTGGATTTGCAATCCAGAACCAAATTAACCGCGGATTTGCAATCCGCATGTTTGCCAGTTGCTAAGGCCTTTACTTGTGCGGATTACAAATCCGCGGTTACTATACTTCCGGATTACAAATCCGAAAGAGCAAGTAGTCCGTTGGATAGCTTACACTCGCGGGACGCGAGCGAGGGCATCAACTATAACAATAGCCGATCTTCCGTACCTTTGCACACTACCAGACAACTATAGCTATGAAATCATACCCTGGCAAAAGCAGTTTTATAGTTCGTTCCAGCGAGATTGATTATCACGGGCAGGCTACTATGCCGGCGCTGGTGAGTTACATGCAGGAGGCCGCCTGGGAGAACACCCGGAGCATGGGCATCTCGATGTACGACCTGCTGGAGCGGGGCCTGACGTGGGTGTTACAGCGCATGCGTGTAGAGATGTTCCGCTACCCCAAACACGGTGAAACTATAGTTGTAGAAACCTGGGCTTCCGGGCGGGAGCGGGTATTTTTGCACCGTGATTTCAGGATTTATAGTTTGGCGAACGAGCTGCTGGGGCAGGCAACAAGCGTGTGGCTGGTAATGGATGTGGTGAAACGCCAGTTGGTATCGGTGCCCGATTTTATAATGGAAGTGGAAGTAGTGCCAGGCCAGGAACCGCTGCCATTTGCCAAAGGAAAACTACCACAACTACAGGCGGCCAACTATACCCAGCAAATGCCCGTGCGCTGGCACGACATCGACCTGAACCGCCACGTAACCAACACGCGCTACCTGCAATGGATTCTGGATACCCTGCCAACTGAAGTATTGGAAAAGCAACTGCAGGAAATCGACATCATCTACAAAGCCGAGAGTATACTGGGTGATATTGTGACCTCAGAAGCTGGCGCAGAAGAAGCAGAAACTATATTTTTGCACAGGCTCACCAGCCACGAAACCGGCAAAGAACTGGTGCAGGCAAAAACAGTGTGGCAAACCAGCAACCTATAGTTTAGGTTATCGATCAGAAGGTAAGCTAGTTGCCGTGATGGCGGGCTATAGGTAAAGGGAATTAATTTAGTAGAATCACAAACTATAAAGATCTGAAAGATCACGCGAATTACTGGTCAGATGAACATTAGAAGAGGAACGATAGACGATTTGCCGCAGGTACATGCGCTGATTATGGAACTGGCCGAGTACGAAAAGGCACCCAATGAAGTAACCAACACCCTTGATGACATGCGCCGCGATGGTTTTGGCGAGCGCCCGATCTTCGAGTTTTTTGTGGCAGAAGCTGACGAAGAGGGCATTGTAGGGATTGCGCTGTACTATACGGCTTACTCCACCTGGAAAGGGAAAATGCTGTTTCTGGAGGATCTGGTAGTTACTTCCCGGTTACGGCGCAGTGGCATTGGTAAAAAGCTGTTTGATGCCGTGGCAGAGGAGGCTAAACGTGTAGAAGCGAAACGGTTCAGGTGGCAGGTGCTGGACTGGAACGAATCAGCAATAGCCTTTTACAAAAAGATCGGATCCGAGATCTCAGACGAATGGCTGAACTGCACCATGACAGAGCAGCAAATACAGGCGTACTCCGCGTAACTATAGTTTATAAGCGCAAAAGCCTGCTGTATACAGTTCCCTGAAGTATACAGCAGGCTTTTGCGTTGTAGCTCAGGCTACTCCTGGTCTTTACGTTCTACGTTTACCCCCACTACCTCCAGCATGGTTCTGAAAGAAGCGTAGCGGCCGGCATAGCGTTCGTTTACCTTTTGCTGCAGAGCAGGCGAATGGTTGCGCTGATACTCCAGCAGGTCCTCTACGCTGCGGCAGGTATACTGAATAGCGTAGGTAGTACCGCCCGTGTCTTCATCCCCCATTACGCGGCAGATCTGGTTTGCCAGAAAATAGCCGGTTCCCATCACCTCCGGAATATGTACGTCCTTCATCCACTGCAGCCATTCGCTGGCCACGGTGTTATCTATGCTTACAGTTACGTTGTATAAGATCATGCCCAAAAGTACGGATTTCTGAGGGATTTACAGTGTTGTGCTATAGTTTGGTGCAAGGGTGTTAGCAGCAGAGGTGTTGTATACGCTTATTCGCAGATCCAGGTGCCGGCACTGTGGTCATACACCGCTTCGGGCAGTGTGTGCTGGTAGGCAACTATAATGGGGGCCTCGCCGGTTACAGGCTGCAGTTGCATGGGCCCCTCCTGCAGCTGCAGAAATACCTTCCCCCCTTTGCCGTCTGTTGCCTTAAGGGTGCCATAGTTGTTGCGTAATTTATAGCTGTTATAGGTGCTCAGGCCGGTGGCGGTCAGTTCTTTTACAGCAAACCTGCGCTGGGTCAGCCGTTGGCTGTGCTTGTTTGCCGGAGGCAGGCACTCTATTTTTCCGCCTATCCAGAGGTTCTCGCCCAGGCACTCTGAGGTCTCTACAATCAGATCGAAGTAGGCGACATTGGCCGGTACAGTTAACGCAGCTATAGTTACGGGAGGCGGCGGCTCGCTGTGCAGTACGTTACCTGGTGCCTGCTGTTTCTGGGGCTGCGAAGTATACAGCACGGCAGCAAGCAGGGCTAACGAAGCTATATCCGAAACTCTGGACAAAATAGGCGCT